>DATHLL010000388.1:0-2032 GCA_035488195.1 Candidatus Elarobacter sp.
ACGTCCCGGAGATCCGCGCAGTCGAACAGATGTAGCGGCTCCGCTCGGGAATTGTTCGCCGACGGGCCTTGTCGTCGGGGATGCAGCGCGTGATTGCCTCGGCGCAATGGAATCACAAAATCCCGGCCGGCGCTCAGGCGACGGCGATCCCGTCCTGATCATCGGTCAGCACAGCCAAGCGATAGAAGATCTCCGGCAAGACATCGTCGACATTCGTAGCGAAATGACCGAGCTGACGCGGCGGTTGGAGTGCCTTGAGGGCGGTTCCGAAACGGACACACTCGACAGATCAGCAGAAGACGCGAGAGCGTCCGAGGACTCTTGAGCGAAGAGACGGATCGCTGTTCTCCGTGAGGTACTGATGCATCCCCGTCTGTCGATAACTGTGAACGGGAGGCGACGCCGTGTCCTGGTCGTCGCGGTTCCCGAACCAATTCCGAACTTGGAACTCTTGACGCTCGACCGCGCCGGAATCATGAAAACGGGCCTCGTTGCGCATGCTGAGGACTATAGGAACGGAGCCTACCGATTTCGCGAAGTACGTCGCTATTCCACGCCGGGAAGATACCCGACTCATGCGATATGTATCGCATACCGAGATGGTACACGGGCGACTTCGTCTCTAGCGGACGAAATCGTAATCGAAGTTCCCGATCTGGAGCTCCCGGGTCAGGGCCCGCCGATGAAAGCGCTCTGATCGGCCTCGCAACTGTCGGGCGAGCGCTGATGGTCACAACGTGTTGATGCTGTTCGCGAAGATCGGCGAGGCGGTCGTGGTTGCGGCCGGGATGGCGTGGCAGGTGGGTTGGAGCCTCGTGCTGGGGTTCGTGCTGTCCGGTTCGGTGCAGGCGCTCGTGTCGAAGGAGCGGATGCAGCGTTTGCTCGGGCGCGACGGGGTTCGCGAGATCGCGCTGGCGACCGGGTTCGGGGCGGCGAGCTCGTCGTGCTCGTACGCGGCTGCGGCGATGAGCAAGACGCTCTTCAAGAAGGGCGCGGGGCTCGTGCCGAGCCTGGCGTTTCTGTTCTCCTCGACGAACCTCGTGATCGAGCTCGGGATCATCCTGTGGCTGCTGATGGGGTGGCAGTTCACCGCGGCGGAGTGGATCGGCGGGCTGGTGCTGATCGCGATCATGACGGTGCTGGTGAAGCTGACGTATCCGAAGCGGCTCGTGGACGAGGCGCGGCGGCACGTCGACGCGGCGACCGGGCACGACCACGGCTCGATGGAGGCGGAAGGCGGCTCGGTGCTGGCGCGGCTGCGCGACCCGGCGACGCGTGTCGCGATCGCGCAGAACTTCGCGATGGACTTCTCGATGCTGTGGAAGGATCTGCTCGGCGGGTTTCTGATCGCGGGCGCGCTCGCGGCGTTCGTGCCGGGCGGCGCGTGGAAGGCGCTGTTCCTGAACGGGGCGCCCGGCGGCGTGCAGGCGGTCGGGAACGCGCTGCTCGGGCCGCTGATCGCTGTCTTCTCGTTCGTCTGCTCGATCGGCAACGTGCCGCTCGCGGCGGTGCTCTGGACGAGCGGGATCTCGTTCGGCGGCGTACTGGCGTTCCTGTACGCCGATCTGATCGTGCTGCCGCTGCTCGACGTCTACCGGAGATACTACGGCGTCAGGATGATGCTGTACATCGCCGGGATCTTCTTCGTCACGATGGTCTTGGCGGCGCTCGCGATGGACGGCGTCTTCTCCGCGCTGCATCTCGTGCCGCGGCCGAACCCCGCGATCCGGCACGATCTCACGATGTTCTCGTTCAACTACACGTTCTGGCTGAATCTCGTCTTCGGCGCGCTCGCCGCGTACTTGTGGTGGCAGAGCGCGCGGCACCCGATGGAGCACGGCTGTCACGCCCGCTCCGGCGACGCGGATCGCGCCGCGACCGGCGCGCACGTCCACTAGATTCTAGGCGGCGGCTACTGTTGCCGGCGCGGGCGCCGTCGCGTTCGGCCGGCGCGCGGTCAGCAGGATGCGCAGGCGCTTGCGGAGCGGCTCCTCGACCGCGTGGAACAGCGCGAAGCTCAGCGCGAGGCTGA
>DATHLL010000389.1:0-3297 GCA_035488195.1 Candidatus Elarobacter sp.
TCGCGCAGGAACGCCTCGCGCTTGCCGAGCTCCTCGCGCTCTTCCTCCGCGTTCAAGTTGACGTTTGCGAGGCGCGCGAGTTCCTCGCGGAGGCGCGCGACCTCCGGTGCGACGTCGCCGTCCTGGTCGCGATAGCGCTCCTCGACGTCCGCGCATTCGGCCTCCGTCGCCGGATTCTGCGCGAAGCCCGCCGCCAGCATGCCGAGCTCCGCCTCGATCTCCGCGAGGCGAAGGTGCGAAGATTCTGCCGCGGTCGCAGAAGACCGCTCGGCGTTCTGCGCGAGCCGCAGGTCCGACTCGAGACCGTTAGCGCGTGCAGAAAGCGCGTCGCGTTCGGCGCGCGCGGCGTCGATCGCCGCGTCGGCGCTGCGCACGTCGGCGTCGGCGGCCGCCAGCGCGCCGGCGACGTCGCTCGCGCGTTCGGCGAGCGTTCCGAGTTCCGCCGCTTCGCCCTCGCGCTCCGACATGCGCGCGAGCGCTGCGCGCGCCTCTTCCCGTAAACGGTCGCGCTCCGCGATCAGCGCCGCGACGTGGGCGCGCGCGTCGCGCAACTCGAGCGCGGTGTCGCCTTGCAGGCGGCGCGCCTCGTCGTGTTCGCGAATCGCGGCGGCGAGTTCATCGTCGCGCGCGTGCACCTCGGCGTCGCACCGCTCGGCCGCCGCGACGAGCGACGGTATCTCGCGGCGCAGCGCGTCGGCCTGCGCGCGCCGCGCGAGGATCGCCCGCTCGCGCTTGTAACGGCCGCCGGTGATCGCGCCGCCGCCGGCGATCTGGTCGCCGTCGAGCGTGACGATCGTCTCGCGGAAGCCGTTGCCCTGCCCGTCGCGCACGAGACGAATGCCGGTGTGCAGCGAGTCGACGATCAGCACGCGCCCGACGAGGAACGCGACGATGCCCGCGTACTCGGGAGTCGAGCGCACGAGCGTGTGCGCGTACCCGATGACGCCGTCGATCTTCGGCGCCGACGACGGGTCGCGCCCCGTCCGCGCGCCGAGCGTGTCGAGCGGCAGGAACGTCGCGCGCCCGAGCGCGCGCGCGTTCAGGTACGCGACGGCCTGCTCCGCGTCTTCGGCGGTCCGCGTGACGAGGTTCGACAACGCCGGCCCGAACGCGACGTCGAGCGCGCGCGCGTAGCGTTCGTCGACGGCGATCAGGTCGGCGACGACGCCGACGATGCCGCCGAGTTCGCCGCGTTTGTGCGCGTCGAGCACCGCGCGCGTGCCCGCAGCGTGACCCTCGAGGTTCGCCTCCAACTCTTCGATCGTGTGCAGCCGCGCCTCGGCGCCCGCGAGATCGCCGGTCGCCGCGCGGTAGACCGCCTGCGCCTCTTCGACGGTGCGGCGCGCCGTCGCAACGCTCGCCTCGGCACGCCGCGCTCGCTCTTCGGCGGCGGCGACGCTCGCGGTCAATCGCTCGCACTGCGCCTCCGCCTCGCGCGCCTGCGCGTCGCGCTCGCTCGCGGCCTCGCGCCGCGCCTGCGACTCAGCGGAGAGCGCGCGAATCTCGTCGTCGAGCCGTTCCGCCAGAACCTCGCGGCGCGCGGCCTGGGCCGCTTGCGCCGACTCGAGCTCCGCTAGCCGTTCGCGCGCGGCGGTCGCCGCGGCGCGCTTCTCGTCGAGGCCGAGCTCCTGTGCGTAGAGCCGCGCTCGCGATGCCGAGAGTTCCGCATCCAGCGCCTGAGCGCGCGCGGCCGCACCCTCACGTTCCTTGTCGAGCCGATTGACGTCGCCGCGCAGGCGTTTGCGCTCCTCGCGCCGCGTTGCGGTGGCGCGCAGGTAGTGCAGGATCTCGAGGTCGCGCAGCCGCGCAGACGCGCGGCGGAAACGGCGCGCGCGCCGCACCTGCGTGTCCAGCTCCGGGATGCGGACGGCGATCTCGGCGATCAGGTCGCTGATGCGGATCCCGTTGCGTTCGGTCTGCTCGAGCCGGCGCAGCGTCTCGGCCTTGCGCGCGAGGAACTTGCTGATGCCGGCCGTCTCTTCGAACAGGCTGCGGCGCTCGGTCGGCTTCTCCGCGAGCACGGCGTCGATCTGGCCCTGCGAGACGATCGAGTACGAGCCGGGCCCGAGCCCGGTCCCCATGAACAGTTCGATGATGTCGCGCAACCGCACCGGCGACCGGTTGACGTAGAACTCGCTCTCGCCCGCGCGGTAGGCGCGGCGCGTGATCTGCACTTCGCTGAAGCCGACGCGCAGCGCGTCGTCCTCGTTGTCGAAGGTCAGCGAGACCTCCGCCATGCCGAGCGGCTTGCGGCGGTCGTTGCCGACGAAGATGACGTCTTCGGTCTTCGTCGAGCGCAGCGATTTCGGGCTCTGCTCGCCGAGCGCCCAGCGGATCGCGTCGACGACGTTCGACTTGCCGGAGCCGTTCGGTCCGACGAGCGCGGTGATCCCGGGCTCGAACACGAGCTCGGTCTGTTCGGCGAATGTCTTGAAGCCGAACAGCCGCAGCGACTTGAGCCTCACGGGCGATTTTTCTTCGACGCGGCTCGGCCGGACGACTGCACCGGCGCCGAGAGTTTCCGCCCTTCGACGTCGCCGTGGCGCTCGGCGAGCCGCTCCAGCGCGCGCGCGGCGGCAGCGCGCTGCGCTTCCTTCTTACTCTTGCCGGCGCCCTCGGCGAGCCGCTCGCCGTTCAGCTCGACCACCGCGAAGAAGGTCCGGTCGTGGGGCGGCCCCTCGTGGTGCTCCTCGTAGCGCGGGATGGCTCCGCCGCGTTTCTGGCTGTACTCCTGGAGGAGCGTTTTGGGATCGTCGAGCGGCACGCCCGCTCGCTCGTGCGGCTCGACGTGCTCCCGCACCACGAATGAAGCCGCCGTCTCGAGCCCCGCACCTCGCGCCAGCGCCGCGACGAAAGCCTCGAACGCATCGGCCAGCATCGACCGGCTCGGAACGCCGGCCGCGCCGAGGCCCTTGCCGAGGACGAGCAGCGGCCCCAAGTCCAGGCGATCCGCAGTCTCTGCAAGCGCGGCGTCCCTGACGAGCGACGACTTGCGGAGCGCAAGTTCCCCTTCGGGAGCCTCCGGATAGCGCTCGAAGAGATGCCGCGAAACCGCGAAGCCTATCAGCGAATCCCCGAGGAACTCAAGCCGCTCGTTCGAGTCGCCGCGGCCGCCCGTTTCCGCCGACTCCTTCGCGGCGCTCGGGTGAACGAATGCTCGCTCGACGGCGGCGGGATCGAGTTTCGGCGCGCCGGCCGTACGCAACAGCGCGCGAATCCGCGCCGTCCTAGTCGCGATATTTGCCGAAGACGAGCACGCTGTTGTGGCCGCCGAAGCCGAACGAGTTCGAGAGCGCG
>DATHLL010000390.1:0-7683 GCA_035488195.1 Candidatus Elarobacter sp.
CCATCAGCGCAGGTCCTTGAAGCCCAGGATGCCGTCGTTGTCGAGCTGCTCGCGCACGCCGGCGGAGTTCACGTTCACGCCGGACGGCACGACCAGATAGATCGCCTCGGCGAGCTTCTGGATCCGGCCGTCGATCGTGTAGGCGACGCCGGAGGTGAAGTCGACGACGCGCTGGAGCAGGTTGCGGTCGGCACCCTGCACGTTCACGATCACGACCTGGCGCGAGCGCAGCGCGTCGGCGATCTCGGTGACGTCGCCGAACGAGCGCGGCGCGAAGACCGCGACCGAGCCGCCGCCGGAGCGCCGCGAGACGTCGCCGATCGGGACGACGTTGCGCTTCCCGCCGACCTCCTCGTGCGCGTAGAGCTCCTCGTCCTCTTCGTCCTGCACCGAGAACCACGAACCGATCCGTGCGAACATGCTCATGCCAGGCTCCTCTCTCTCACGGGCCGCGGGCCGAAGATCGCGGTGCCGATCCGCACCATCGTCGAGCCGTGGCGCACCGCGCGCTCCCAATCCCCGGACATCCCCATCGACAGCGTCGTCCCGCCGACGCGCTCGAACGCCGCGCGCGCCGCCGCGAACGCCGCGTCGACGTCGCCTTCCAGCGGCCCGATCGCCATCACGCCGTCGACCGCGAGACCTTCGTCCCGCAAGCGCGCGGCGAGCTCGGGCGCGTCGGCCGGCGCAGCTCCGAATCGTTCGGTCGGCGAGACGTTCACTTGTACCAGAACGCGCAGCCGCCGCCCGGCGTCGCGCGCCGCTTTCGCGAGCGCAAGGCCCGCCTCGAGCCGGTCGACGCTCTGCACGACGTCGAACAGCGCCGCGATCGCCTTCGCCTTGTTGCGCTGCACGTGGCCGACGAAGTGCTTCGTGCACGGCGGCAGCGCTTCGTACTTGCCGCGCGCCTCCTGCACGTAGTTCTCGCCGACGTCGTGCAGACCGGCCCGGATCGCCGCGACCACCGCGTCATGTGGCTGCGTCTTGGTGACGGCCAGGATCGCGACCGACCCCGGCTCGCGGCCGGAGGCGACGGCGACTTCGTCGACGCGCTCGCGCAACGTCGCCACGCGCTGTTCGACCGACTCCGCGGCGAGGGGCATGGACCGATCCCTTCGCCGCTCCCGCGGGAAAACCCGCGCCCGCTACGCCGCCGCGGCCGGGGCGCTCGGACCGGTGCGCGCGGCGCGCCGGTACGAGTAGACGATCATCCCGATCCCGACGAAGATCTGCAGCACCGCGACGAACTGGCCGCCGTCGAGCCCGAGCACGGTGAACCCCGGCTCCCGCCAGATCTCGGCGATCGAGCGCGTCACGCCGTAGATCGTGAACCAGGTCCACGCGACGACGCCCGGCGGCGGGTGCATCCGGTAGACGAACACGACGACCGGGAGGGTGAGGATGTCGAGGATCGCCTCGAAGATCTGCGAGGGGTAGCGGTAGCCGTTCGGATAGTTCGGAAACAGGATGCAGTACGGGCGGTCGGGGAGGCACAGCTTCCCGGGCAGCTCGTCGTTGATGAAGTTCACCAGCCGCGTGGTGAAGATCCCGAGCGAGAGCATCGGGACGACCTCGTCGCCGAGGACGCCGAACGTGAGCCCCGGGTGCTTGCGCAAGAAGAGCAGGATCGCGAGGATCACGCCGACCAGCGCGCCGTGGAACGCCATCCCGCCCTGCCAGATCGCGATGAAGTTGACCGGGTTGGCCAGGTACTCGTTGAAGTTGTGCTTGGTGATGACGTCGGCGATCACGAAGCCGATCCGCCCGCCGGCCAGGACGCCGACCAGCGCGTAGACGAGGAAGTCCTGGATCTGCTCGCTGGTGAGCCCGAGCCGCCGCCGGCCCTCCGGGCGGTTCATCCACAAGAAGACGCAGACGAACCCGAACAAGTACGAGAGCCCGTACCAGTGCACGGCGACCGGCCCGAGGCGGAACGCGATCGGGTCGATGTTCGGGTACACGAACCAGTGGCTCACGCCGCCGAGGTTACCGTCGCGAGCGCCGGGATGCCTGCGAAGAAGGACACTCCTTCGGCACTCGCGGCGCCACCGCGGAGCGGCCAGGCGCGGTCGTACGAGCGGTCCAACAAGGGAGTCTCGTGAGCGCGAACGTCAACATCCTCACCGCGTTTCTGGCCGGGCTGGTCTCGTTCGTCTCGCCGTGCGTCCTGCCGCTGATCCCGGCGTACCTCTCGTTCCTGACCGGGTCGAGCTTGGAAGAGCTCAAGGCGCAGTCCGACGTCGGGAGCCGGACCCGCGTGATGCTGCACGCGCTGGCCTTCGTCGCCGGGTTCACGATCGTGTTCATGGCGATCGGGCTCTCGGCGAGCGCGCTGGGCTCGGTGTTCGTGAACTACAAGGACTGGATCGCGCGGATCGGCGGCGTCGTCGTGATCGTCCTCGGCCTGAACATGATCGGGCTCTTCAAGATCCCGGCGCTGATGATGGACAAGCGCCTGCAGGTGCGCAGCGCGAACCGCTCGGTGCTGGCCTCGTTCCTGGTCGGGATCGGCTTCGCGGCCGGCTGGTCGCCGTGCATCGGGCCGATCCTCTCGGGGATCATCCTGCTCGCCTCGCAAGAGGACTACGGGCGCGCGATCTTCCTGCTGTTCGTCTACTCGATGGGGCTCGCGGTGCCGTTCCTGATCACCGCGGCGGCGATCACCCGCGCGCTCGGCGCGCTGAACCGCGTGAAGCGCTATCTCGGCGCGATCGAGATCGGCGCGGGCGCGTTCCTCGTGGCGACCGGGATCGTGCTGATCACCGGCACGTTCGGGCGCGTCGCGGGCTTCTTCTACCAGTACGTCAAGCCGCCGAGTCTCTGAGCGGCGTGGAGGTTCCGAAGCCGGGCGACGTCATCTACGTCGAGACGGAGCTCTACCTCTCGCACGGCGTCGACGATCTGCGCGGCGGCAAGGCGAGGGTGACCCGGGTGCAGGACGAGACGATCCGCGGCCGCGCGGTGCCGTTCGTCGAGGTCGACGAGAACCCGGGCTCGTTCTACAACTGGGAGCATCTCGGCGAAAAGCAAGCGGCGCTGGCGGCGAAGTTCGGCGATGTCTGGGCGCACGCGAGCCCCGACTACCGGCCGGAGTTCAACGAGCTCGGCATACCGCCGGTCGCCGGCCCGCCCGCCCCCGCGAACGGGCCGGAGTGGGAACCGGTCGGCGACGCGCGAACCGGGCGTCCCGTGTACCTCCTCTGGCTCGTCGCGATCCTCGCCTTCGTCCTCGACCGCGCCTCGAAGGCCTACGTCTTGGCGCACGCCGGCGGATGCTACGAGCGCACGGTGATCCCCGGGCTGCTGCGGTGCAACTACGTCCAGAACACGCACGGTGCGTTCGGGCTGTTCGGAAACTCGCCGGCGCTGCTGATCGTCCTCGCGCTGATCGTCCTGGGGATCTTCGCGTACGCGTTTCGCGACGCGGTGCAGCAGTCGAACTTCGTCCGGGTCGCGTTCGGGATGATCGCCGGCGGCGCGCTCGGGAACATCGTGGACCGCTTCCAGCACCGGTGGGTCGTCGACTTCATCGACTTCTACGCGATCTGGCCGAACGTGTTCAACGTCGCCGACGCCTGCATCACCGTCGGCGTCGCGCTGCTCGTCCTGGCGGCGCTGCGGCGCGAGAGGCGCGCCGCCTGACGCACGTCGTCGGCGAGGACGAGACCGGACGGCTCGACGTTCTGCTCGCGAAGCTGACCGGCTACTCGCGCTCGCACGTCGCGACCGCGCTGCGCGCCGGCGGCGCTACCGTGAACGGCGCGTCGGGGAAACCGAGCACGCTGCTCGAGCCGGGCGACCTCGTCGAGTACGCGATCGGTCCGCCGCGCCCGCTGGGCGCCGAGCCGGAGGCGATCCCGCTCGACGTCGTCTACGAGGACGACGACCTGCTGGTGGTCGACAAGCCGGCCGGGATGGTGACGCATCCCGCTCACGGCGCGGTCGACGGGACGCTGGTGAACGCGCTGCTGGCGCACGCGGGCTCGCTCCCCGGCGAACGGGTGCGCGCGGGGCTGGTGCACCGGCTCGACCGCGACACCTCGGGCTTGCTACTGGTCGCGAAGACCGACGAGGCGCTGGGGACGCTCGGCCGCGCGATGCAGGCGCGCTACATCGAGCGCGAGTACCGCGGGATCGTCGTCGGCGTCCCCGACGACCGCGAAGGGACGATCCGCGGCGCGCTCGGGCGCGACCCGCGCAACCGCCTCAAGTACGCGATCCGCGCCGAGGGGAAGCCCGCGGTGACGCACTACGCGGTGCGCGAGGTGCTGCAGGGCGCGAGCGAGCTGACGTTCCGGCTCGAGACCGGCCGCACGCACCAGATCCGCGTCCACATGGCGGCGCTCGGCCATCCGGTGCTGAACGACCCGGTCTACGGCCGCGGCGACTCGCGGCTGCCGCTACCGGGTCAGGCGCTCCACGCGTGGCGGCTGCGCTTCAAGCACCCGCGCACCAAACAGATGCTCTCGTTCGAGAGCGAGCCGCCGCGCGAGTACCTCGCCACGCTCGCGATGTTCCGCCGCCCCGCCTCGTGACCGGCACGTTCACTCTGCACGCGACGTCCGGCGGCGCGCGGCACGGGACGCTGACGACCGCGCACGGCGACGTGGAGACGCCGTGCTTCATGCCGGTCGGGACGCTCGCCGACGTGAAGCTGCTCGAGCCGCGCGATCTGCACGAGCTCGGCGCGCGGATCGTCCTCGCGAACACGTACCATCTCTGGCTGCGCCCGGGCCGCGAGACGCTCGCCGCCGCCGGCGGGATCCACCGCTTCATGGCCTGGGACGGACCGATCCTCACCGACTCGGGCGGCTACCAAGTCTTCAGCCTGGAGTCGCGGCGGACGATCGACGACGACGGCGTGACGTTCCGCTCACATCTCGACGGCAGCGCGCACCGCTTCACGCCGGAGAACGTGGTCGCGTTCCAGGAAGAGCTCGGCGTCGACGTCGCGATGGCGTTCGACCAGTGCGTGAAGCTGCCGTCGCCGCGCGCCGAGCTCGCCGCGGCGGTGGCGCGCACGACCGCGTGGGCCGAGCGCGGCGCCGCGGCGCGGCGGCACGCCGATCGCACGATGCTCTTCGGGATCGTGCAGGGCGGCCTCGACGAGGACTTGCGCGCGCGCAGCGCCGCCGAGCTGGTCGCGCTCGACCTCCCCGGGTACGCGATCGGCGGGCTCTCGGTCGGCGAGTCGCGCGAAGAGATGGACCGCGTCGCGCGCTTCACCGCCGCGCTGCTGCCCCGCGAGAAGCCGCGCTATCTGATGGGCGTCGGGACCGTGCGCGACCTGGTCGCCGGGATCGACCGCGGGATCGACCTGTTCGACTGCGTCTACCCGACGCGCAGCGGCCGGCACGGCCGCGTGCTGACGCGCGCGGGCCGCGAGTACAACGTGCGGAACGCGGCCAACGTGCGCGACTTCGGGCCGCTCGACCCGGACTGCGGCTGCCGCGTCTGCGCGACGTACACGAAGGCGTATCTCGCGCACTTGTTCCGGGCCGGCGAGACGCTCGCGCAGCGGCTGCTCTCCTACCACAACGTCGCAGCCTTGACCAACCTCGTGCGCGAGGCGCGCGCGGCGATCGAGGCCGATCGCTGGGCCGCGTTCCGCGACGGGCTGATCGGCACGCCGTAGGAAAGGCGCGGCGGCGCGCTCACCCGAACTCGCGGCGGGTGAGGAACGGGTTCGGGCGTGCCGCCGTCATCGCCGCGGCGCTTTTTTCGTGGGCCGGGGCGGCCGCGTCTGCCGAGCCGGTCGAAGCGTCGCTCAGCGTGACGGTGAACGCGCTCGACGGCCGGCACGAGGTCAACGGCGGGCAGACCGACCGGCTGAACTTCGCGCCGCTCCCGCTCGGCGAGCTCATCGTGCGCCGCGGCGCGGACAGCCTGCGCGTCGAAGGGCTGCCGCCGGTCACGTTCGGCTACAGCAACCTCGGCGACGGCGCGATGTCGACGCGGCTCTCGATCGTCAACGCGACGCTGCGCCACACGTTCCCCGGCGGCTGGTTCGCGGGGGTCGGGCAGACGGTCTACAACCAGTTCACGAACTACGGTTCAGGGAACGGAAACTTCGTCTACGAGCGCGGCGCGCTGACGATCCCGATCTACGGCGACGAGGCGCAGTACTCGCGCGTGACGGGCGCGCGCTTCGAGCTCGGGCACGCGTTCCGGCTCGGGCGGGAGCGTCTCGAGATCTCGGCGGCCGGGAACCCGCACATGCACGGCGTGCAGTACACGCGCATCCCCGGACCGGTGACGACGTGCCACTTCGCGAGCGGGGCCTTCACGTGCGTCGGAAGCATCGAGACGTTTTCCGATCCGGAGAACGCGGCGCAGGTCGATCTGGCGGCCCGCTTCACGCACCGGCTCTCGAAGCACGGCTCGCTGCTGTACGGGCTGCGGTACTTGAACTACTCGGCGCGCTACGACGATTTTCCGGGCCAGCTCGCCGACCGCAACGTCGGCTTCGCGCCGCAGCTCGGCTACCGCGTCAGCTTCTAGCCGGCGCGGCGCCGCCGGCCTCGCGGTGCGCGTCGAACCCGTAGGAGCTGAGCGCCGAGCGGATCGCCTGCTCGACGTGCTCGTGCGGCAGCCGATGCCGCCGCGCGAGCACCTCGACGGAGTCCCCGACGAGAAAGTCGAGCAGAATCAGGAGAGGATCGAGTTCCATCTCGAATCTTTCTCCAGTCGAGCACACCCGAGACTCGAGAATCCGGCGGACCGGGCGGCGCGGTACGCCGCAACAGGAGACGGACGGAGCGCGACGGTTCAGCCCAGCAGCGGCGGGACCGCGGCGACGATGACGGTGAGCAATGCGAAACCGGAGAGCACGGCAGATACCTCGAGATGGCGGCGAGTTGACGTGTCCGCACCATAGCTCGGAACGCGCCGGGTGACCAGGCCAAGAATGAGGTAGAGCCGCCGTTGAGGCGCGTCCGGGCTGGATTTCTAGAGCAGACCCATGTGGCGGGCCCGCCCCAGCATCTCGATCCGGCCACGCGCCTCGAGCTTCGTGCTGATGTTCCGGAGATGCGTTCGCACGGTGTGCGGGCTGCGGTCCATCAGCGTCGCGATCTGCGGCGCGGTCCGTCCGGCGGAGACGAATCGCAGGACCTCCAGCTCCGTCTCCGTCAGCGGTCCTTTCGACGGTCGCCCGGCCAACCGGTCCTTGACGATCGACAGGACCCGAGCATATCCTCGAACGGTCATCGGAGCATCGTCGTGCCGCATCTCCGCGGATGCGTAGCTCAGCAGCGCCGCGACGTCGGGCGCTCCCCGCAGGAAGCGTGCTTCTGCGGCCCGCCGCCCGCGAATCACGTCACCGGTCAACTGGCCTGCGACGGACGCGAGCGCGCGGGCTAAGCAGCGATACCGGAGCTCGTGCGCCGGCAAGCGCTTTTCCGGACGCGCGGACGTCGATATGGCTTGACGGCTCAGCCGGCGCGCGCTCTCGTCGTCGTCGAGCGCGATCGCGACGAGCGCGAGGAGCGCGCGGCACAGCGCGCGCTCGCCGTCCGTGCGCCCGGTCGTGTCGCGCAGGACGATGAGCACGTTGCGCGCCGTCGTCCAGTCCCCGGACCAGAGAAGGCGCAGCACGTCCGCGACTCCCCGAGCGAAACGCTCGCGATACTGCTCCGAAAGCGCTTCACGCTGGAGAAGCGCGCGCATCTCGTCGACGCGTTC
>DATHLL010000391.1:0-3000 GCA_035488195.1 Candidatus Elarobacter sp.
GTCGACCGACGCGACGATCGGCCGGATCGAGGTTCGCGCGATCCCCGCGCCGTAGCCGCGCGGGGCATGGGCCTCGAAGATTTCCGCTACACGCTCGATCTGCGCGTGGTGTTCGGCGACATCGACTACTACCGCCACGTGAACAACGTCGTGTACGTCCGCTGGATGGAGACGGCGCGGATCGACTACTGCAAGGTCGCCTTCGACCGGCCGCTCGGCGCGAAGACGAACGTGATCCTCGCCTCGCAATCGTTCCAGTACGAGCGCCAGGCGCAGTACGACGACCGCCTCGTCATGGGCTGCCGCTGCTCGCGCCTCGGCACCAAGTCGCTCGAGTTCAGCTACGAGCTGTGGCGCGGCGGCGAACGAATCGGCCACGGCGTCTCGACCCAAGTCGCGTTCGACTACGCCGCGAACGCCTCGGTCCCGATCCCGGACGACTGGCGCCGCGCGATCGCGGCCTACGAGCTCGTCGCTCCCTTGGAGCGAGCCGCCACGCGCTGACCGCGCATCGTCAGCGCTCCGGCAGGCGGTGGATCTTCAGGACGTTCGTGCCGCCGGCGCCGACCGGCATGCCGCTGGTGATCGCGATCGTTTCGCCGGGCGCGGCGTGGCCTTCGGCGACGACGCGCGCTTCGGCGATCTCGATCAGCGTCTCGATGTAGCGATACGTCTGCACGACCGAGGACTCGACGCCCCACACGACCGCCATGCGGCGCGCGACGTCTTCGAGCGGCGTGAGCGCGACGATCTTCGCGCGTGGGCGGAACGAGCTGATGTGGCGCGCGGTGTTGCCGGTCGTCGTGCCGCTGACGACGAGGCGCAGGCCGAGCGCGTCGGCGGCGCCGACGGCGGCCTCGGCGATCGCCATCCCGATGTCCTCGTCGTGCTCGATCCCGCCGTAGTCGGTCGCGCGGCGGCGGCGGATCTCCTTGAACGGGTACTTCGCCTCGGTCTGCACCGCGATCGTCGCCATCACGCGCACGGCCTCGAGCGGGTACTGCCCGCGCGCCGTCTCGCCGGAGAGCATCACGGCGTCGGTGCCGTCGAGGATCGCGTTCGCGACGTCGGTCGCCTCCGCGCGCGTCGGGCGCGGTGAGGAGATCATCGACTCCAGCATCTGCGTCGCGGTGACGACCGGCTTCGAGACCTTGTTCGCGCGGTGGATCAGGTCTTTCTGCGCCAGCGGGACCTCTTCGAGCGGGATCTCGATCCCGAGGTCGCCGCGCGCGACCATGATCCCGTCGGCGATCTTCAGGATGTCGTCGATGTGGTCGAGCGCTTCGTGCTTCTCGATCTTCGCCATCACCGGAATGTTTTTGCCGGCCTCGGCGATGTGCGACTTCACGCGCCACACGTCTTGCGCGGTGCGCACGAACGAGACCGCGACCCAGTCGACGCCCTGCGCGATCCCGAAGTCGAGGTGCTCGAGGTCGCGGTCGGTCACCGCTTCGAGATCGAGCGTTCCGTCGGGATAGTTGATCCCTTGCCGCTCGCGCAGCTCCCCGCCCGTCTCGACGATCGTCTGCACGCGCGGGCCGTCGACGTGCGTCACGCGCAGCGCGATCGCGCCGTCGGCGAGGTAGACGCGCTTGCCGACCTCGACGTCGCGCGCGAGACCGGCGTACGAGACGCTCACGTGCTGCGCGTCGCCGGCGGTCTGCTCGGTGGTGAGCGTGAACGGCTCGCCGGTGGTGAGACGCACCGACGCGGTGCCGTTCCCGAACGTGCCGGTGCGGACTTTCGGACCGGGGAGATCCTGAAGGAGCGCGACGTGCAGGCCGAGCTCTTTCGCGACGCGGCGCACGTCGGCGATCGTCGCGGCGTGCTCGTCGTGCGTGCCGTGCGAGAAGTTCAACCGCACGACGTTGACGCCGGCCAGGAAGAGCGACCGCAGCATCTCCGGATCGCGCGAGGCGGGGCCGGCGGTCGCGACGATCTTCGTGCGTTTCGGTGGCGGCGGCATCGGCGCGCGGGCTTCCTCGGATCGACCGGCGGTCCTGCGCCCCGCCGGAAAGCACCGGGGCGCGTTCGCGCCGCTGAATCACGTTTGCGTCATGACGGAATGGTGCGGGCGGACGCGCAGGAAAGAACCGCTCGAATGCAGCCTGGCGTGAGGGACGCTCATATCGAACGGCCGTCGCCTCGCCGTGACGCGGTGGCCGTCGCCGTCTCGCTCGCGATCCACGCGCTGGTCGTGCTGCTCGTCGTGCTCTACTGGAACACGCCGACCGGCGGCGCGCCCGGCGAGTCCGACGTCACCGCGCAAGTCCTGGTCGAAGAGCGCGCGCCTGCGCAGCAGCCGCAGCAGCAGCCCGCCGAGCAGCAGCCGCCGGCCCCGCCCGCGCCGGTGCCTACCCAACCGCCGCCGCCCTCGCGCACCGCCGCGCCGGTCCCCAGCTTCGTGCCGCGGCCGGTTCGGCCGCGGAAGGTCCGGCCGCGGCGCACCCCGCCGCCGCTGCACCGCGAGCTCGCCCGCATCCGGCCGTCGGCGCCGCCGCAGCCGTCCCCGCCACCGACGCTGCCGCCGACGGCGCCGCCCACCGTTCCGCCGACCCGCGTCCCGACCGCGCAGCCGACCACCGTGGTCGCCGTCGCGTCGCTGCCGCCGACCGCGGAGCCGACGATCCGTCCGACCCTGCCGCCGACGCAGGCCCCGACCCCGCGCCCGATCCCGCCGACCGCGCCGCCGACGCCGGCTCCGACCGCGCGGCCGCAGCCGCCAACGGCCCCGCCCACGCGGCCGCCGACGCCGGTGCCAACCGCGCCCCCGACCACGGCACCGACCGCGGCTCCCACGGAAGCGCCGACTGCACGGCCCACCACGGCGCCCACCGCGCGCGCGACGGCCCGTCCGACCACCGCACCGACGCCGGTCATCGCCGCCGCGCCGGTCGCCCCGCCGACCTCGGCCCCGACCGCCGCCGCGACGGCTCGTGCGACCGCCGCGCCGACCCGCGCACCGGCCCCCAACTCCGCGACCGCCGCGCCGACGGCCGC
>DATHLL010000392.1:0-2420 GCA_035488195.1 Candidatus Elarobacter sp.
GCGCGCGGTGCGCGAGGCCGACGTGCGGATCGCGAACTCCGACGGGTCGCGCGTGCGCGACGCGCTCGTCTCGTGGGCGCTCCTCAACACGCGCGGTTTCCGTGGCGTCACGCAGGGATCGCAGGTCTCGCTCGCGGCGGCGCCGGTCGCGCTCGACGGTGAGAGCAAGCGGATCGGGCATTACGGGACGGCGGCGCGCGGATGGGCGACGGCGGAGAGCGCGCAGGCGGTCGCGCTCCATGCCGTGCATCGCGCGCTCGCGCTCGTCGGGGCGCGGAAGCCGGCGACGATGCGCGTCCCCGTCATCTTCGAGCGCGACGTCGCGGCCACGGTGCTCGACGATCTCTTCGCCGCGCTCAGCGCGGCGAACGTCGCGATCGGGAACTCGTGGCTCGCCGACCGGGTCGGCGAGCGCGTCGGGAACGAGCGCGTCACGATCGTTGACGACGGGCGGCTGCGCGGCGGGCTCGGCACCTCGCCGTTCGACGGCGAAGGCGTCCCGACGCGTGAAACCGTCGCCGTTCGCGCCGGTATGCTCGAGACGTATCTCAGCGACACGTACTGGGGGAGGCGGCTCGGGATGGCATCGACCGGGAACGCGTCGGGCGGCGGCGTCGCCGCGAACAACCTCTATCTCGTCCCCGGGACCGGGACGCTCGACGATCTCGTCTCGACGACGGAGCGCGGCGTCCTCGTCCTCGACACGATCGGGTTCGCGACCGAGTACGCGAGCGGCGTCTACAGCCGCGGCGCACGCGGGATCTACATCGAGGACGGCGCGCCGACATATGCGATCGACGAGTTCACCATCGCCTCGACCTTCGAGGAGATGCTGGGCAACGTCGACGGGATCGCCGGCGATCTGCGTTTCGACGGCACCGTCGTCGCCCCGTCGTTCCGCGTCGCGGAGATGACGGTGAGCGGAACGTGATCACCGCGCCGCGCGGGTTTGCATCCGCGGCGACGCTCGCGTCCGTTCTGGGGCTCGCCGTTGCAGGCGCCGCGCCGGCCGGCGCGGCCGCTCCGCAGCCGGTCGAGCTGACGCCGGCGGTCGTCGCGCGGCTCGACGGTGCCGTGCGCGCCGCGACCGGAAGCGGGCACGGGCACGCGCCCGCGATCTCGGTCGCGGTCGTGGAGAACGGGCGCATCGCGTACGCGCACGCCTTCGGCGTGGCGGATCTCGCGACGAACCGCGCCGCGACGCCGGAGACGCGCTTCCGCATCGCCTCGGTCACGAAGATGTTCACCGCGGTCTCGGTGATGCAGCTCGTGCAAGGCGGCCGCGTGCGGCTCGACGCGCCGCTCGCGACGTACCTGCCGTCGGCGCCGCACGCGAGCGAGGTGACGATCCGGCAGCTCCTCATGCACACCTCCGGGATCTGGAACTACGGCGACGAGGCGATCCGCAGCGGGCGCGTCGCGACGCCGGCGACGCCCGCAGCGATCCTCGCGTACGCCGCGGACAAGCCGCTCGACCAAGTCCCCGGCTCGAAGTTCGCCTACAGCAACACCGGCTACGTGCTCCTCGGACTTGTCGTCGAAGCGGTCGCGCATCAGCCGCTTGCGGCGTACGAGCGCGAGCACGTCTTCGCGCCGGCGGGGATGCGGCAGACGACGAGCGGCGAGCCGCCGGCCGGCGCACCGTTCGCAGTCGGCTACATGGACGCGACCGGGACGCCGGCGATCGCGTACTCGCCGAGCTGGTTTTATGCCGACGGCGACATCGTCTCGACGGCGAGCGACGTCACGCGCTTCGACGTCGCGCTGATGAGCGGGAGGCTCGTCTCGCCGGCGACGTTCGCCGAGATGCAGTCGAGCGCGGTCGCCGCGCCGTCGCTCGGCCCGAACGTCCGCTACGGGCTCGGCGTCACCCTGTTCCCGCTGGGCGGCGTCACGCTCGTCGAGCACCACGGCGGCGTCCCCGGCTTCGAGGCGGAGAACTTCATGCTCCCGGACTCCGGTTTCGCGGCCGTCGTGCTCGGCGACGCGTTCGACTTCCCGACCTCGTCGATCAGCGGGCCGTTGATGAGCGCCTTGTTTCCGTCGCTGCTTCCGCCGCCGGTCGCCTCCGCGGCGAGCGAAGATCCCGCGGTCACCGCGCGGCTGCGCGCATTCCTCGCACAGATCGCGAGCGGCCATGTCGACACCTCGGCGATGACGCCGGAGATGGCGGCGGCGATGACGCCGGGCGCGACGGCGCAGCTCGCCGCGGCGATCGCGCCGCTCGGCGAACTCCGTACGCTCACGTTCCGCGGGCAGGACACCGCATCGGGCTACCGCCGCCACCACTACGCCGCCGCGTTCGCCGGTGGTCAGACCCTCCCGCTGACGATCGTGCTCGACGCGAACGGAAAGATCGCCGGCTTCCAGTTCGCATGAGGGCGCTCGGGCGTCAGGTGCGCGGTTTCGCGAGCGGCGTG
>DATHLL010000393.1:0-7937 GCA_035488195.1 Candidatus Elarobacter sp.
GCGCGGCTTCCGAACGTGACGGTCGTCGCGCGGCGCGCGCAGGACCTCGAGCCGGCGTTCTTCGAGGACCTGCTGCAGGACGGCGACTTCCTCTTCGTCGACACGACGCATACCGTCAAGCACGACTCGGACTGCCTGCACGTCTACCTGCGGCTGCTCCCGCGGATCGCGCGCGATCTGTACGTCCACGTCCACGACGTGTTCCTCCCCGGGCCGTTCCCGCTCCACTTCATGCGCGACATGCAGATCTTCTGGACGGAGCAGTACCTGCTGTACGCGTACCTGCTCGAGAACGCGCGCACCCGGACGCTCTACGGCACCGCGTACCATGCCGAGCACAACCCCGAGCTGCTCGACGCGCTGATGGCCGGGCGGTACCCGCCCGGAGGGCTGAGCTTCTGGTTTCGGCAGGCGCGGCACGCGCTCGAGCCTTCGTGAGCGCGCTGCGGACGTTCGGCCTCCTGGCCGCCGCGCTGCTCCTCGCCGGCTGCGCGCAGGCGCATTACCGCACGGTCCCCGACGGCGTCGTGCTCCCGACCGCGCCCGCGTTCGCGGACGTGGGCGGGATCCGCACCGGCGGACCGGTCGACCCGACGTGCTGCTGGGCCGGTCCCGACGCGTCGTTCCAGGTTCGCAAAGACGCGCCGGCGACCGACCTCGCCGTCCAGATCTACATCCCGAAGTACGCGACGTTCGTGCGCGAGCAGCAGGGCATCGACGCGGAGGTCGAAGGCCGCCGCCTCGGCTCGCGCTGCTGTTTCGGACCCGGGCTGCACACGCTGCTGTTCCGGCTGCCGGCGGACGTGCGGGAGCGCGACGGCATCCTGCGCGTCGGCTTGCGCGCGCGCAAAGCGTTCGTGCCCTCGCGCGAGCACGTCGGTCCGGAGGCCGTGCCGTTCGCGTACGTGCTGGTCTCGGTGTCGTTCGGCTCCTACTGGCTAGGCCGGTTCGATCGCACCGCGACGAGGTAACCGTCGGGATCGTTCTCGAGGATCCGGAATCCCAAGCGGGGCAGCGTGCGGACGAGCGTCGCCACCTGTTCCGGCGTGAAGAAGCGCTGGTCTCTGCGCTTGAAAATGACGCCGCCGACGTCAAAGTACGTGAGATAGTCGGCGAGCCGGTCGTTCTCGATCGCCGCCTGCAAGCCGGAGTACCGGCCGGGACCGAACCAGTCGCCGACCGTCTGCACGCCGGCGCGCCGGAAATAGTAATCCGTCTCGGTCATGACGAGCAGCGCGCGCGGCGGGTGCGCGCTTCGAAACGGCGGCGTCGAGAGCAGCCGCATCGTCTCGGGATACCCGGCGAGCGACGCGCCGAGGAAGGTCGAATCGCTCGGAAGACGCGCTTCCAAGCCGCGGTAGTCGACGTCCCACACGTACCGGTAGAAGCTGACCGCGCTCGGCGTCGGGACGACGGACAGCACGGCCGCCGCGATGCGCAGCGCCGGGACGAAGCGCACGGAGGGCAGCGAGAGCAGGATCCCGCCGAGCGACGCCGCGAGCGCCGGCTGCACGAGCAGCAGGTACCGCAGCAGGTACGTCGTCAGGATGCAGTACGCGACGCCGTACGCGGCGCCGGCGCTGAGCAGCACCACCGCGCGTCTGCGCGGGGTGCGCGCTCCGAGCATCAGCGCCGCCGCCGCGACGGCGAACGGCACGTAGACGAACAGGCTCATCGCGACGCCGCCGTACTCGCGCAGTTGCGGATCGGCGGGATCGATCCACATCCGGTACGGGAGCGAGAGCAGCGCCCTCGCGCTGCGATCCGGGGCGATGTCGTGGAGAACGCCCTCGGCGTCGGCCTTCGAGTAGGTGAGATCCGGGTGCCCGAGCAGGATGTTCAGCACCGGCGGCACGGGATCGCGGTCGTAGTAGAGATTGCGAAGGTACCACGGCGATCCCGCGAGCAGCATGACGGAGCATGCGAGCGCCGCGCCGCGCCGGCTACCGCCGGCCGCGCGTGCCGCGACCCACACCGCGGCGACGAACAGCGGTGCGAGCGCGATCAGCGTGACCTTCATGCCGATCGCGAACGCGCCGCAGCACGCCGCCGACCAGCGCAGGTCGCGCTTCGCCAGCAGCGCCGCGACGCCGCACGCCAGCGGGACGAAGCCGTACAGCTCGATCGGGATGTCGACGTAGCCGACGTCGACGTACCGCAGGAAGACGGCCGGCACCAGGATTGTGAGCGGAAGCAGCACGGTGACCGCGGTGCGCGAGAGGCGTGCGAGGCGGGCGGCCGACGGCGGAGCGGCGGCGTCGAAGAGCGCGAGCACGGCGCGGACGGCGAGCGCGGCGAGCGCTCCGCACAGCCACGTCAGGAAATGGACGTAGTCCTGCAGCCGCAGCACGTCCAGCGCGGCGAAGAGCAGCAGGAAGTTGTTCGCGTACAGCGGCTGTCGCAGGAAGCGGTCGATGAACAGCGAGCCGTGGTTCGCCCAGTCCATCGCGTACGCGAGGTGGTAGCGCACGCTGTCCGACGAGAAGTCGGGATACGCGGCCGGCACGACGGTCGCGAGCGCGGCGTAGTACACCACGAGCTCGCCGCGCCCGAACGCGAGGCCGACGCGCGCAGCGCGATCGCGCCAAAACGCCGGGGCGAAGAAGTCCGGCCCGTGCGCGAGACGGCCCGCGGCCGCGAGCGCGGCCAGGAGCACGGCGAGTCCCCAGACGTTCAGCATTCCGAACGAACCGAGCACGAACGCGCCGAAGCCCCACAGCGCAAGCCCCGACGCGCTGCGAACGACGAAATCGGCGAGCGCTTCGGCGCGCGTCGCGGGGCGCGGCGCCGCGCGGTCGAGCAGCGTGCCGGTGACGTACGCGACCGCCCACACCGCGTGGGCCAGAATGATTCCGATGAGAAGACGGAGCTCGGCGTGCATGGAGGTGGGCGATTCGACCGTTCAGAAGGGGCGCGGCGATGACAGAACGCTCCGCTCGTGCGCCGACGGGCGGTCCGCGGTCGAAGCTTCTTATCGCATCGCTCACCGTCGCCCTCGTCGCGGCGGTCTGGTTCGCCGGGACGTGGACGACGACCGGCACGCGCGACGCGGATCTCGATCGCATCGCGGCGCTCGCCGCGTTCGGAGCGCTGCACGCCGTGCTCGATCCGTGGACGGCGTTCGCCGCGTCGAGCGCGCGGCTGACCGCGTTCATCGCCGTCCTGCAATGGTGCACGACGATGCTCGTGACCGCGCTCGCGTACCGCGCCGCGCGCTCGGCTCCGCTCGCCGCGGTCGCGGGCCTGCTCACGATCGCCTCACCGTTCCCGGAGCACTGGTTCGGACGGCCGGCGGGCGGCGCCGACGCGGTCGCGGTGCTGAGCATCGTCGTCGTGTTCGGTGCGCTCGCGGACCGGCGTTACGCCGCGCGCGCGCGCGCCGTCACCGCCGCATGCGCGGCGTTCCTCGCGGGCGCGCTCGTCGGATGGGCGTTCGTCCCCGTCGCGCTCGCCGCCGCGGCGGACCGCTCGCGCGCGGCCATCGCCGCCGCCGGCGGCGCGCTGATCGCCGTGGCGTTGCGCGCGGCGCTCGGCGTCCCCGGCGCGGACGTCGCGGGCCGCTTCGATGCCGACGCGCCGTTCGCACTGCCGGCGGTCCGCGCGCTGGTCGCGGTCGCGTTCGCGACGCCGGCCGCGGTATTCGTGCTCGCGCGCTCGCGCGGCGCACGCTCGCGCGCGCTCGCGCCGCGCGAGTCGGCGTTGCTCGCAGCCGCGGCGGCCGCGATCCTCATGGCGGGCGTGCTGGCCGATCCGTCGCCCGCGCTCTTCTGCGCGCAAATCGGCGTCACGCTCGCGGCCGCCGAGGCCGCCGGCCGGCTGGGATTCGATCCGGTGCCGAACGTGCGCGCGATCGTGCCGGTCGGACTCGCGATTCTCGTCGCCGGCTTGCTGCTGCGGCCGCCGGCGTTTCCGCCCGACGACGCCGCCGCGCTCGCGCGTGACGGCGCGCTGGTTCGCGCCGCCGGCGACCGCTTCGTGCTGGTCGACGGCGGTCGCGCCGCGGTGCGCGCGCGCTACTCGCCGCGGTTCCTGGCGCGGCTCGCCGGCCGGCCGGTCGACGTCACGTACGCCGACGCCGCGCCGCGCCGCGCCGGCGTCCCGGTGCTCGAGGCGTCGTCCGACGGACTCGCGCGCATCGACGACGAGATCCGGCGCATCGCGACGCTCGACGCCCTGCGGTCGCGGATGCGCTTCGACGTGCTGGCGGCGGCGGATCGCGGCGTGCTCAACAGCCGTCAGCGCATGCCGACGCCGAGCGGCTTGGGCGTGGTCGCGCAGCTGCCGGTCGCCGCTCCGTCGGGGAAGCTGAACGCGACGATCGTGGTCTCAGGTTTCTCGATCACGTTTCCGCACGTCGCCGTCCGTCCCGGAGACCGTTTGGCCTACGTGATCGCGAAGGCGCTGCCGCTCGGCGGCGTCGCGCGCGGAACGGTGGTGGTCGACGTTCCGGGCCGGCCGGAGCTGCGCGTCGCCGACGACCTTCCGCCGGCGCCGGAAAGCGGTTCGTTGTCGTGGCGGCTGCACGTGGTCGCGCTGCCCGTGACGGCGCCGGCGTCCGCCACGATCCGCTTCGAGGCGTCCTCGCCGTCCGGGAACGGCACGGGGGACTGGGTCGCGTTCGGCGAGCCGGCCGTCGTCGCGCGATGAGTCCCGGGAGCGCGCGCACGGCGCGTCGTAGCGTTCGGGCATGATCTCGGAACGCGCCGCCGGCGAGCATGCGGGCAGAACCGAACGCCGGCCGTCCGTGGCGATCGTCGTTCCGGCCTACCGCGCGCGCACGACGCTGCGCACGGTCGTCGAGCGGTCGCTCGCCGTCGCCGACGTCGTGATCGTCGTCGACGACGCGTGTCCCGAGCGCTGCGGCGATCTCGTCGACGGCTTCGACGCCCGCGTTCGCGTCCTGCGCCACACGGCGAACCGCGGCGTCGGCGGAGCCTCCAAGACCGGACTGCTCGAGGCGCTCCGCCTCGGCGCCGACTACGCGGTCAAGGTCGACGCGGACGACCAGATGGACGTCGCGTACGTTCCGGAGATGATCGCGGTCTTCGAGCAGTATCCGGAGGTCGATCTCGTCAAAGGAAACCGCTTCGCGGACGCCGTTACGCTGAAGGCGATGCCGTTCGCGCGGCTGATCGGCAACGCGGGGCTCACGCTGCTGGTGAAGTTCAGCAGCGGCTACTGGACGCTGGTCGACCCCACGAACGGCTTCGTCGCGCTGCGCGCCGAGGCGCTGCGGCACGTCGACCTCGAGCGGCTGGCGGACCGCTACTTCTTCGAGATCGACCTGCTCTGCTCGTTCGGGCTGCGCCGGCGAACGATCGCCGAGCTCGAGATGCCGGCGATCTACGGCGACGAGCGCAGCTCGCTCTCGATCGCGCGCGTGCTGCTCTCGTTTCCGCCGAAGCTCGCGATGCGCTTCCTGCGCCGCCTCCTCATCAACTATCTGGTCGTCGAGCTCAACGTCGGCTCGCTGTGCGGGCTGATCGGGATCCCGCTGCTGCTCTTCGCCGTCGTGTTCGGGTACCACGAGTGGGCGGCGAGCGCCGCCTCCGGCGTCCCGCGCGCCGCGGGGACGGTCGTGCTCGCGCTGCTGCTGTTCATGACGGGGTTTCAGCTCACGCTCCAAGCGCTGCTCTACGACGTGCAGTTTGCGACGAAGACGATCAAGCTGCGAAGCCGCGCGCCGGTGCGTTCGCTGCGCGGCGGCGTGCCGTGACCGGGTACACCTTCGAGCGCGTCGCCGTCGACGACCCGAGCCTCGAGCGGAGCGCGGCGCTGCTGCGTGCCGTCTTTCCGTCGGCGCATTACACGGCGGAGCTGCTGCGCTGGCAGTACCGCGACAACCCGGCGGGTGCGATCATCGGCTGGAACGCAGTCGCCGGCGACGGTTCGCTCGCGGCGCATTACGTCGTGCAGCCGCTCGACGCGCGCCTCGACGGCGTCGCCGAACGAGGCGCGCTCTCGTTCAACACCGCCACGCATCCCGCGCACCAAGGGAAAGGGTTGTTCACCGAGCTCGGCCGGAGAACGTACGCATCGGCCGCCGAAGCCGGATACGGTCACGTCGTCGGCGTCGCGAACGCGAACAGCACGCCCGGCTTCACGCGCAAGCTCGGGTTCGCGCTCGTCGCGCAACTGCACGCCCGCATCGGGCTGCGCACCGCGCCCGGCGAGGATGCCGCGGCGGCCTACGAGCGCACGTGGACGCCGGCGAGCGCGGCCTGGCGAGCCGCGAACCCGCACGGCAGATACCGCGCGGTGGGGGACCGGCTGTACGCCGCGACGCCGCAGCCGCTGATCCGCGCGCTGCTGGCGCGCGGGCGCGCGTTCGAGAACACCGCGTCGGATTCGCTGGGCTTCCGGCCGATCGACCTCTGGCTCGGGCTCGAGCCCGGCGGCACGCCGCCCGGCGTCGACATCCCGGCGCGCCTGCGGCCCTCGCCGCTGAACTTCATCTTCCTCGATCTGCGCGGCGCGAACCGCGCGGTGCCGCGCGACGGGGTCCGCTTCCGGGCCGCCGATTTTGATCCGTACTGACGAGCCGCCCGCCGTCCTCTTCGTGTTCGCGCACCAAGACGACGAGCTGGGCGCCTTGCCGCGCATCCGCTGGGAAGCCGTGTCGGGCGCTGCGGTGTGGTGCTGTTTCCTCACCGACGGCGCGCGCGCGGTCGCGGCCGGCGTTCGTGACCGCGAGTCGCTCGCGACGCTGCGCGCCGCCGGCGTCGATCCCGAACGAATCGGATTCGTCGGGAGCCCGCGGCGCGTCGCCGACGGGCGGCTCGCCTTCGAGACGGCGTTCGCGCTCGAAGCGCTGCGCGCGTGGGCGGCAGCGATTCCGCGGCTCCGCACCGTCTACGGCCTCGAATGGGAAGGCGGCCATCACGACCACGACGCGGCGTGCGTGATCGCCGCCGCGTATGCCGCGGAGCGCGGCGTGCCGGCGATGACGTTCCCGCTCTACAACGGCTGGCGCCGTCCGCGCGGGTGGTTTCGCGTCGCCTCGTTCGTCCCGGCGCCGGGCCGGATCGAGCGCCGGCGTCTCACGCTGGCCGAGGCGATGCTGCCGGTCCGCGCGATGTTCGGCTATCCCTCGCAGCGGCGAACGTGGCTCGGTCTCGGTCCCGGTCTCGCCGTGCGCGCGCTGGCGCGGCGAACGGAGTCGATCCGCGAGTTCGACGTGCGGCGTCTCGCCGCGCCGCCGCATCCCGGCACGCTGCTGTACGAAGCGATGTTCGGCGTGTCGCGGGCGAGCGTCATGGACGCGACCGCGGCGCTTCGCGACACGCTGCTGCGCGGCCGCTGAGCGCCGATGACCGATGGACGCGCGGCCGGGATCACCGGCGCGAGCGGCTTCGTCGGCTCCGCGCTCTGCCGCGCGTTTCGCGCGGACGGCGTCCCGGTCGTCGCCTTCACGCGCGACGCCGCCCGCGTCTCCGCCGCCGGCGTCGAGGCTCGGCCGTATGCGATCAGCGACGTCCCCGAGCTCGCCGGGATCGGCGTGCTCGTGCACTGCGCGATCGCGACCGAGGGGGAGCACGACGACGTCGTGCGCCGCAACGTCGACGGCGCGCTCGCGCTGTACCGCGCGGCGTCGCGGGCCGGCATCCGCTTCGTGTTCGTGTCGAGCCTCAGCGCCGAAGGCGAGGCGAGCAGCGCGTACGCCGAGCAGAAGCGGCGGATCGAGTCGCTGCTCGGCGGCGACGCGCTGATCGTGCGGCCGGGGCTGATCGCCGGAGCGGGCGGGCTCTTCCAGCGGCTGCGCGCCACCGCGTCGCGCCCGGTCGTGCCGCTGATCGACGGCGGACGCCAGACCGTGCAGATCGTCGCGATCGACGACGTCTGCAGCGCCGTGCGCGTCGCCTTGGACGCGCGGCTCGCCGGCGCGCACAACGTCGTCGCGCCGCCGCCGCTCACGCTGCGCGACGTCGTCGTCGCGC
>DATHLL010000394.1:0-4920 GCA_035488195.1 Candidatus Elarobacter sp.
GCGCGGCTTCCGAACGTGACGGTCGTCGCGCGGCGCGCGCAGGACCTCGAGCCGGCGTTCTTCGAGGACCTGCTGCAGGACGGCGACTTCCTCTTCGTCGACACGACGCATACCGTCAAGCACGACTCGGACTGCCTGCACATCTACCTGCGGCTGCTCCCGCGGATCGCGCGCGATCTGTACGTCCACGTCCACGACGTGTTCCTCCCCGGGCCCTTCCCGCTCCACTTCATGCGCGACATGCAGATCTTCTGGACGGAGCAGTACCTGCTGTACGCGTACCTGCTCGAGAACGCGCGCACCCGGACGCTCTACGGCACCGCGTACCATGCCGAGCGCAACCCCGAGCTGCTCGACGCGCTGATGGCCGGGCGGTACCCGGCCGGAGGGCTGAGCTTCTGGTTCCGCCAGGCGCGGCGCGCGCTCGAGCCTTCGTGAGCGCGGTGCGGACCGCGGCGCTCGCCGCGCTGCTCGCGCTCGGCGCGTGCGCGCCCGCGTGGCGGCTCCCGGACGGCGTCCTCGCCGATCCCGCCGAGCGCGGGAAGCTGCTCGTCGGCGGGATCTACGCGAGCACGGATCCGAACGACCCGTCCTGCTGCGGGATGCAGCGCCGGGCCGAGTTCGACGTCGAGAAAGACGGGCCGGCGAGCGACCTGGCGATCCAGTTCTATCTCCCCGACATCCCGTTCTTCAGGCGGCACGCGCAGTCGGCCGGCGTCGCGCTCGACGGCCGCCCGCAAGGAACGCGGTGCTGCTTCGGGCCGGGGATGCACACGCTGCTGGTCCGCCTCCCGCCCGCGCTCGCGCGGAGCGACGGGCGCGTGCACGTCGTGCTCACGATGAAGTACGCCTTCGTCCCCAAGGAGCAGCACATCAACGGCGACGTGCGCTCGCTCTCGGCGATCCTGGTGCAGACCGACTTCCGGTCGCTCTGAGCTCAGCGAACCGCGACGTAGAACTCGCCGTCGTCCTCGAGCGTGTGAAAACCGTCCGCCGCGGCGGCGGAGCGCAGCGCCGCGAACTGTGCGTCGTTGAGCGGTCCCTTCACGCGGCGCGAAACGATGATCGCGCCGATGTCGAAGTGCCGCACGTAGTCGGCGAAGCGGTCGTTCTCGAGCACCGCGACGAGATCCGAGAACCGTCCGGGCCCGACCCAGTCGCCGATCGTCTGGATCCCCGCGCGCCGGAAGTAGTATTCCACCTCGACCCGCACCAGCAGCACGCGCGGCGCGGGACGGTGCGCGAACGGCGGCGACTCCATGACGCGCCGAGCCTGCTCGTAGCCGAAGATCCGCGTTGCGAGATACGCGTCCTCGCCGGTGTAGATCCGCTCGAAGCCGGCATAGAACGACGCCCAGTCGCCGCGGTAGAACGCTGCCGCCGTGGCGGGCGAGGGCACTGCCGAGAAGACCGCCGCGGCGAGCTGCACCGCGGCGGTGTACGCGCGGCGCGGCAGCATGAGCAGCGCGCCGCCGATCGAGACCGCCAGCGCCGGTTGCACCATCGTCAGGTAGCGGAGCTGATACGAGGTCGCCAGGCAGTACGCGACGGCGTACGCCGCGCTGACCGAGACCGCCGCCAGCGCGCGGCCCGGCCGGCCGCGCGTCCCGAGCACCATCGCGGCGGCGACGAACGCGAACGGAACGTAGAGGAACACGTACAGCCCGACGCTGCCGTACTCGCGGAAGCGCACGTCGAGCGGATCGGTCCACGCGCGCCACGGCATCACCGCGAGCATCCCCGCGCTGCTCGGGCCGCCGAGATCTTGCTGGATGCTGCGCCAGTCCTGCCGCGTGTACGTCGGGTCGCGGCGGTGCATCGCCAACGTGATGATCGGCGGGATCGGATCGTGCGCCTGCACGAGATTGCGCACGTACCACGGCGAGCCGAGCACGATGACCGCCGCCGCCGCGGCTGCCGACGCGCGCCGCGTCCCGCCGAGCGCGCTCGCCGTGACCCAGGCCAGCCCGGCGAGCAGCGGCGCGAAGACGATCAGCGAGATCTTCATCCCGATCGCGAACCCCGCGCAGCAGGCGCCCGACCAGCGCAGATCGCGGCGCGCCGTGAGCGCGGCGACGGCGACCAGCGCGGGGATGAAGACGAACGCCTCGATCGCCGCGTCGAGCATCCCGGTCGTGTCCCAGCGCAGGAACGCCGGGCAGATCACGATCGAGGCGGGGAGCAGCGTCGTCACGGCGGCGCGGCCGATCCGTTCGAGCGCCGAGCCCGGCGGCGGCAGCGTCTCGGCGAAGAGCATCAGCGCCGCGCGCGTCGCGAGCATCGCGAACAGACCCGTCAGCCAGACCGTGAAGTGGACGTACGCGTCGAGGCCGAGCACCTCGAACACGGCGTAGATCAGCAGGAAGTTGTTCGCGTAGTACGGGTTGCGCAGAAACGGGTCGACGTAGATCGCGCCGTGCGTCGCCCAGTCGACCGCGTACGCCAAGTGGTAGCGCACGCCGTCCGAGGTGATGTCGGGATAGATCGCCGGGACGCTGGCGGCGAGGCCGAGATAGTACAGCGCGAGCGTCGGCCCGGTGAACGCCGCGCCGACGCGCGCGGCCTGCTCGCGCCAGAACGCGCCGCGGAAGAACGCGGGGCCGTGCACGGCGCGCAGCAGCAGCACGAGCACCGCGCCGGCCGCGAGCAGGCCGCGCACGTCGAGAAAGCCCGCGATCCCGAGCGCGAACGCGGCGAGCCCGATCAGCGCGACGCCGGCGGCGCTGCGCGCGACCAGCTCGGTGAGCGCGCTCGCCGCCGACGGCGGCGCCGCGGTGCGGCGGTCGATCAGCGTTCCGGCGAGATACGCGATCGCCCATGCCGCGTGAATCGTCAGGAGACCGGCGATGAGATGCGAGAGGGCGAGCATGGGACGGCGTATGGTACGCCGCGTCCGTGAAGGCGCCCCCCGGCGGCAGGAGACCTCGTGCGGCGGATCAACTCAGGCGTGCGGCATGCTCTTCCGTGCGATCGACGGCCACGCCGCGCGCCGTTCCCTTGCGGCGCTCGCGATCGGTCTCGCGGCGCTCGCCGCGTGGGTTCCGTGGGCGTCGCGCGACGTGTGGCAGAACGCCGTGGAGCGCGCGATCGTCTGGTCGTGGACGTTCTCGCGCTCGCCGGCCGGCGCGCTCGCCGGCTGGTGGAACGGGGTCGCCGCCGATCACGCGAGCGCCGTCTGCGCGGTCGGGCTGGTGCTCGCCGCCGCCGCGGTCTTCGCCTTCGCCCTGATCGTCCTGCGGCGCAGCGGTTCGATCCCGCTCGCCGCCGGGGCGAGCGCCGTCGCCTTGTGCTCCGCGCTCCCCGCCGGCTGGGTGTGCGCGCCGACGGGAGCGCAGCAATCGCTCGCGGTGCTGGGGATCGTCGCGGCGTTCGGCGCGGCCGCGTTCGGCGGCGCGCAGCGCGCGATCGTCCCGCTGGCGGCGTTTCTCGCCGTGGCCGCCGAAGGCTGGCCCGCGCCGGCGATCGTCGCGAGCGCGGCGGCGCTGGGACGCGCCGGCCGGCCGACGATCGCCGCCGCGCTGCTGGGTCTGGCAGCGCGCGCGCTCGCCGGGATCCCGCTCCTCGCGCTGCTCGGGCGGTGGAACGCCGCCGAGTCCCAGACGATCGTCGCGCTGCGGGTCGTGCTGGTCGTGCTCGTCGCGCTCCCGCTCGCGCTGTACGCCGGCGCGCGGCTCGATCTCCGGCGCCGCATCGGTCCGCGTGTCGCCGCGATCCGCGCCGATGCCGCGCCCGCCGCGGCGTGCGTCGTCCTCGCGGCGACCGCGCCGTTCGTGGTGCACGCCGCCGCGGCGGAGTTCGCGCTGCTGCTCGCCGCGACGGCGATCGCGGCGGGCGCGCTCGCGCGCCGTTCCGACGCGATCGCGGTGAACGCGGCGCGGATCGCGATCGCGTGCGCGGCCGTCGCCGGCGTCGTCGCGCGCGGCGGCGCGCCGGCGGGGGACGCGGCGACGCTCGCGCGCGACGGTGCCGTCGTGCGCGCGGCCGCCGCGCGCTCCGCGGCGATCGACGTCGTCGGGACCGGCACGGCGCGCGAGCGCTACTCGCCCTCGCTGATCGCGTATCTCGCCGGCCGGCCGGTCGACGTGCGCTATCCGAGCGAACAGCCCGCGCACGCGACCGGCGCGATCGTGCTGGCGACCGCGAACGGGCTCGTGCCGATCGACGAGAACCTGCGCGCGTTCGACGCGCTCGCCGCCGCGCGGCGCGGCGTCGCCTACGACTTCGGCGCGAAGGCGAACACCTGCGCGATCGCCGCCCCGGCGGCGCTCCGCGGTCAGAACGGCGTCTTCCGCGATCTGCCGATCGCCGCGCCCGGCGGACACGTCGCGGCGCTCACGGTGGTCTCCGCGTATTCCTGCACGTTCTCGAACGTCCCGGTCGCGCCCGGAAACCGGCTGGTCTACGCCCTCACGCTCCCCAACGCGAACAGCGACGGGGCGCGCGCGACGGTGACGGTCGAGATCCCGGGCCAGCCGCCGGTGGTCGCGAACGACGACGTCCCCCCGGCGCCTTCGCCGGAGGCGCCGCTGTGGCGGTTCCGCGCGGTCGACCTGCACGTGGGGCGTCCCGCCCTCGCGCGCGTCGCGTTCAGCGGCTCCTCGCCGTCGGGGAACGGGATCGCCGACTGGCTCTCGTTCGCCGGGGCCGCGATCGTCGCGCGATAGGCGCGCGAGCGCGGCGCGTCAAAGCCGGTTCGCGGCGACATGACGAGCCGATTCACCGCTCCCGAGCCCCGAGGCGCCGTCGTGGCCGTCATCCCCACCTACCGCGCGCGCGCGACGATCCAGCGCGTCGTCGAGCGCGCGCTGAACGCCGTCGACGTCGTCGTCGTCGTCGACGACTGCTGTCCGCAGGCGTCGGGGAGTCTGGTCGAGGGGCTCGCGCGCGTCCACGTCATCCGTCACGACGTCAACCGCGGCG
>DATHLL010000395.1:0-5449 GCA_035488195.1 Candidatus Elarobacter sp.
GATCTCGTCGCGCTTCTCGCGCGTGCGCTTGCGGATGTCGTACATCCGCCGCCCGACCGGCGAGAGCGGGAGGATCATCAGCGGGATGATCGCGAGCGCGACCAGCGCGAGGCGCCAGTCGAGGATGAAGATGGTGACGACGGTCGTCAGCATCATGAAGACGTTGGTGACGATCGAGACCAGCGTCCCGGTCACCACGTTGTCGATGTTGTCGACGTCGTTCGAGACGCGGTTCATGATCTCGCCGGTCTTCGTCCCGGTGAAGAACGCGAGCGGCATGCGGTGCAAGTGCGCGACCAGGCTGGTCCGGATGTCGCGCATGATCCCTTCGCCGACCAGCGAGTTGAGATAGCCCTGGTACACGCCGATCGCGCCCGCGACGACCGCGCTTATCACCATCCCGCCGACGTCGATCCAGACGCCGCGCATGTCGTGCGCCGGGATCGCGCCGTCGATCAGCCACTTGGTGAAGAGCGGCGGCGCGAGGCCGAGCAGCGAGGTCAGCAGGATGCAGAAGAGGACGAGCGCTTCCTGCAGCCAGTACGGGCGGAAGAAGGCCAGGATGCGGCGCAGGTCGACCCGTCTCGTCACCTTCGGACGATCCGGGCTGTACATCGAGGACCACATCAGGTGGACCGGGGGGCCGCCGCCGAGCATCGTTTCCTATGAACCGTTCCGGATCGCGGCGGTTCCCGCCCGCTTGCGCGTGGCCGCCTCAGCCGAGCCGGACGACCGCTTTGCCGACGTTCGCGTTGGGGCGCAGGATGTTCATGAACGCGGCCGGCGCGTTCTCGAGGCCGTCGGCGAACGTCGTCGGCGACTTGATCTCGCCCTTCGCGACCAGCGGCGCGACCTCGGCGACGAACTCGCCGAAGCGCGCCAGGTGGTCGATCACGATGAAGCCTTCGAGCCGCAGGCGGCGGCCGATCGCGATCGCGAGATTGCGCGGCCCGGGCGGCGGGCTCGCCGCGTTGTACTGCGAGATCGCCCCGCACAGCACGATCCGCGCGTGCTCGCGCGTCGCGAAGATCGCGGCCTCGAGCTGCTCGCCGCCGACGTTGTCGAAGTAGACGTCGATCCCGTCCGGGACGAGCTCGCGCAACTGCTTCGTCGGGCCGTCGTGATAGTCGAACGCGGCGTCGGCGCCGAACTCCTCGCGCACGACGCGCGCCTTCTCCGCCGAGCTCGCCGAGCCGATCACGCGCAGCCCGGCGCGCTTCGCGAGCTGCACCGCCATCGACCCGACCGCACCCGCCGCGCCCGAGACGAAGATCGTCTGCCCTTGCTCGATCTCCGCGATGATGCGCAGCCCGACCCACGCGGTGAAGCCCGTCGTGCCGAGCGCGCCGAGATACGTCTCCGCCGGGACCTGCGAGGTGTCGATCACGCGCGCCGCCTTCGCGGGGACGACGGCGAACTCGCGCCAGCCGCGGTCGTGCAGCACCGTCGCGCCGAACGGGATCGACGCGGCGCGCGAGGCGATCACCGTTCCGATCGCCGCGCCGCTGAGCGGCTCGCCGACCGCGAACGGCGGGACGTACGACTTCGCGTCGTTCATCCGCCCGCGCATGTACGGCTCGACCGACATGAGCGTGTTCTTCACCAGGATCTCGCCCTCACCGGGCGGCCCGACGTCCGCGGTCGCGAGCGCGAAGTTCGCCTCCGTCGGCTCCCCGGCGGGTCGCGACGCGAGCCGAATCTCACGGCTCCGTACGGTCTCGGCGGCGTTCGTCATGCGAGCCCCTTACCGCGGCCGGCCGAAGGCGCCTTCTCGCGCCTACGGTTTCCCGTTGCGGAGCGTGGCGAGTTCGCGGAAGAGCTTCTGCTCTTTGTCGTTCAGGTTGGTGGGGAGCTGGCCGATGAGGCGGACGTACTCGTCTCCGAAGGTGCCGTCTTTGAGGCGCGGCATCCCTTTGCCGGTGAGCCGCAGCATCTTGTTGTTCTGCGTCCCCGCCGGGATCGTCATCGTCACGTCGCCGGTCATCGTCGGGACGCGCACGTCGCCGCCGAGGATCAGCTCGTAGATGCTGACCGGGAGGTCGACGTACAGATCGTCGCCGCGGCGCTCGTAGTTGCCGTCCGCGGCGAGGTGCACGACCAGGTAGAGGTCACCGCGCGCGCCGCCGTTGCGGCCGCTCGCGCCTTGGCCGGCGAGGCGGATCCGCTGCCCGTCGCGGACGCCGCGCGGGATCGTCACGTCGAACTTCTTCGTCTCGCGCACCCGGCCGGTGCCGTGGCACTGCGGGCAGATGCGGTTGCGGTCGGTGCCGGTGCCGTGGCATCGCGGGCACACGTCCTCGACTTGAAGCGTGACGGATTTCTTCCCGCCCTCGAACGCGTCGTGCAGTGTCAGCTCGATCGTCGACTCGAGGTCCTCGCCGCGCTGCTGCACGCCGCCGAAACCGGACGCACCGCTCGTGCGCTGGCGCCCGATCCCGGAGAAGAACATGTCGAAGAAGTCGGAGAACCCGCTCGCGCCGCCCGGCCCGGCTCCGCCGGCGTTGCCGAAGTTCGCGTTGAAGCCGCCGAAGTCGGCGTCCTGCGCTTGGCGGTACGTGCGCTGCTGCTCGGCCTCGCGCGCGGCGCGCTGCCAGTCGGAGCCCAGCACGTCGTACTTGCGGCGCTTCTCGGGATCGCCGAGAACCTCGTACGCCTCCTGGATGTCCTTGAACTTCTCTTCCGCCTCGCGCGCGTTGTTCGGGTTGGCGTCGGGGTGCCACTTGCGCGCGAGCTTGCGGTACGAGCTCTTGATGTCTTTCTCGGGCGCGCCTTTCGGCACGCCCAAGATCGAGTAGTAGTCTTTGTAGTTCACGCGTTCTTGGCGACGACGACTTGCGCCGGACGCAGCACCTCGTCGCCGATCGTGTACGCCTTGTGGGCTTCGTCGAGGATCGTGTTCTCCTCGACGCCCTCCGGCGTGGGCTGCGTGGCGATCGCTTCGGCGAGCTTCGGATCGAACGGCCGTCCCTTGAGCGAGACGCCCTTGACCCCTTCGCCGGCGAGCGCGGTCTCGAACATGCGCAGCGTCGCCTGCAGGCCGCCGCGCAGTCCCTCGGAGTCCTCGTACGCGACCGCGCGCTCGAGGTTGTCGAGCACCGGCAGGATCTTCGTCAGCACGGATTTCTTGCCGGCCAGCGCGATGTCGCCGAGCTGGCGCTCGATGCGCTTCTTGTAGTTCTCGAAGTCCGCCATCGCGTAGAGGAACTTGTTGTAGTTCTCGTCCGCTCGCGAGCGCGCCGCGGCGAGCTCGGCGGCGAGGTCTCCCCCGCCGCCGTTCGTCTCGGCCTGCGACTCGCTCTGCGGAGCACCGTTCTGCACGGCCGCCGACTCCTCGGCGGCCGTACCGGTCGTGGTGTCCTCGCTCACGGTCGCGCCTTACTTCGCTTCCTTGAACTCGGCGTCGATGACGTCTTCGTTCGGCGCCTGCGCGCCTTCCGAGGCCGCACCGTCGTGCGCGCCGGCCGCGCCGTTCGTGGAGGCGCCGTCGGCCGACGCACCGGTCGACTTGTAGAGCGTCTCCGCGAGCTTGTACGAGGCCTGCTGGAGCTTCTCGGTCGCCGCCTTGATCTCGTCGGCCGTGCCGTTCTCGCTGACTTTCTTCAGCTCGGCCAGCGCGGTCTCGACGTCGCCGCGGACGCCCGCCTCCGCCTTGTCGCCGACTTCCTTGAGCGATTTCTCGGTCGAGTAGATCAGCGAGCTCGCGGTGTTGCGGATCTCGGCCTCTTCCTTCTTGGCCTTGTCGGCGGCCGCGAAGGCCTCGGCGTCGCGAACCATCCGGTCGACTTCCTCTTTGTTGAGGTTGGTCGACGCGGTGATCTGGATCTGCTGCTCCTTGCCGGTGCCCAGGTCTTTCGCCGAGACGTTCACGATGCCGTTGGCGTCGATGTTGAACGTGACTTCGATCTGCGGCACGCCGCGCGGCGCGGCGGGGATCCCCTCGAGCCGGAAGCGCCCGAGCTCCTTGTTGTCGTTCGCCATCTCGCGCTCGCCCTGGAGGATGCGGATGTCGACCGAGGTCTGACCGTCTTCGGCCGTCGTGAAGACCTGCGTCTTGCGCGTCGGGATCGTCGTGTTGCGCTCGATGAGGCGCGTGTTCACGCCGCCGAGCGTCTCGAGACCGAGCGAGAGCGGGGTCACGTCGAGCAGGACGACGTCGCGAACCTCACCGGCGAGGACGCCGGCCTGGATCGCCGCGCCGACCGCGACGACTTCGTCGGGGTTGACGGACTGGTTCAGCTCTTTGCCCGTCAGCTTCTTGACGAGCTCCTGGATGACCGGCATGCGCGTCGAGCCGCCGACCATCACGACCTCGTCGATCTGCGAGACGTCGAGCTTCGCGTCGGCCAGCGCGTTGCGGAACGGCTGGATGCAGCGGTCGGTGAGATCCTGCGTGAGCCGCTCGAACTCCGAGCGCGTCAGCGTGATGTCGAGGTGCTTCGGACCGTTCTGGTCGGCCGTGATGAACGGCAGGTTGATCGTCGTCTGCACCGTGCCGGAGAGCTCGATCTTCGCCTTCTCGGCGGCTTCGGTGAGGCGCTGCATCGCCTGGCGGTCGCCGCTCAGGTCGATCCCCTGGTCCTTGCGGAACTCGCCGACCAGCCACTCGACGATGCGGTGGTCGTAGTGGTCGCCGCCCAGGTGCGTGTCGCCGTTGGTCGCCTTCACCTCGAAGACGCCTTCGCCGACCTCGAGGATCGACACGTCGAACGTGCCGCCGCCGAGATCCCACACGAGGATCGTCTCGCTGCTCTTCTTGTCGAGCCCGTACGCGAGCGCCGCGGCCGTCGGCTCGTTGATGATGCGCAGGACTTCGAGCCCCGCGATCTTGCCGGCGTCCTTCGTCGCTTGCCGCTGCGCGTCGTTGAAGTACGCCGGGACGGTGATGACGGCTTTGGTGACCCGCTCGCCGAGATACGAAGAAGCGTCGTTGACGAGCTTCTGCAGGATCATCGAGCTGATCTCTTGCGGCGTGTAATCCTTGCCGTCGATCTTGACCTTGTGATCGGTCCCCATCTCGCGCTTGATCGAGCTGATCGTGCGGTCCGGGCTGGTGACGGCCTGGCGCTTCGCAAGCTGACCGACGAGCCGTTCGCCGGTCTTCGTGAACGCCACGACCGAAGGAGTCGTTCTCGATCCTTCGGAGTTGGCGATGACGGTCGGGCTCTGCCCTTCCATCACGGCGACGACCGAATTGGTCGTGCCGAGGTCGATTCCGACCACTTTTGCCATGGAGTTGTATGTCTCGCTTTCCGAGCCGCGTGGACCAGCCGTCACGGGGTCGCCCCCGATTCGGGCCTTGCCGCTTACCGCAGCTCAAGGGTGGTGAGAGAAGAGTTCGCCCGCGGGCGACCACCGCCTATGATACGGGGGCCGGCGGTTCTTGTTCCACTCCTTCGCTGTGACATTATTTCTGTCACTTTGGTTGCGGCCGGGGCTGAAAATGAGGAAG
>DATHLL010000396.1:0-2339 GCA_035488195.1 Candidatus Elarobacter sp.
AAGAAGGCCGCGGGCGGTCGCAAGAAGGCCGCGGGCGGCCGGAAGAAAGCCGCCGGCGGACGCAAGAAAGGCGGCGGCGGCCGCAAGAAGTCGAGCGGCGGACGCGGACGCAAGAAGTCGTCCGAATAACCCGGCGACGGCCCGAAACGCAGAGGAGCGGTTCTCGAACCGCTCCTCGTTTTTTTACTCGGCGTTCAGGTGAGGACCGCGGGCCCGGCGGTGAGATCCGGCGCCTTGCCGCCGTGCTCCTCGACCCAGTGGCACGCCGCGCGATGACCCGGCTCGTACTCGTTGAACGCCGGCACCTCAACCTTGCAGCGCTCGAACGCGACCGGACAGCGCGTGTGGAAACGGCAGCCCGACGGCGGGTTCACCGGCGAGGGGATGTCGCCGGTGAGGATGATCCGCTTGCGGCGCCGCTCGACGTCGGGATCGGGGATCGGGATCGCCGAGAGCAGCGCCTGCGTGTACGGATGGAGCGGGTTGTCGTAGAGCCGCTCGCGGTCGGCGATCTCGACGATCTTCCCGACGTACATCACCGCGACGCGGTTCGAGATGTGGCGGACGACCGAGAGGTCGTGCGCGATGAACAGGTACGTGAGCCCGAGCTGCTGCTGCAGGTCCTGGAGCAGGTTGATGACCTGCGCCTGGATCGAGACGTCGAGCGCCGAGACCGGCTCGTCGGCGACGATGAACTTCGGGTCGACGGCGAGCGCGCGCGCGACGCCGATCCGCTGCCGCTGCCCGCCGGAGAACTCGTGCGGGTAGCGGTTCGCGTGGTAGGGCTGCAGCCCGACGAGCCGGAGCAGCTCGTAGACGCGGTCGTCGGCGGCTTTCCCGCTCGCGATCCCGTGGATCTCGAGCGGCTCGCGGATGATCGAGCCGACGGTCATGCGCGGGTTGAGCGAGGCGTACGGGTCCTGGAAGATGATCTGCATCTCTTTGCGCAGCGGCCGCAGCTCGTTGCGCGTGAGGTGGACCAGCTCGCGGCCCTCGAACTTGACGCTGCCCTTCGTCGCCTCGGTCAGGTGCAGGATGACGCGGCCCGCGGTCGTCTTCCCGGACCCCGACTCGCCGACGAGCCCGAGCGTCTCGCCGCGCCGGATCTCGAAGTCGATCCCGTCGACCGCCTTCACGTCGGCGACGTGGCGCTGGAAGATCCCCGCGGTGATCGGGAAGTACTTGTAGAGGTCGCGGACGACGACGAGGTCGTCCTTCGGCGCGGCCGCGACGGCGGTCGGGACGCCGTTGTCGCTGAACGGGGCGGCGCTCACTGCGACACCGCCTGCGCGGGCGCCTCGATCACCGCGGTGTCGGGGACGATCGGGCGGTTCTCGGCCGGGATCGGCTTCTGCCCTTCGGCGCGCTGGTCGTACAGATAGCACCGCGCGACGTGGCCGTCGCCGAAGTCGTAGAGCGGGACGGGGTTGTCGCAGATCGGCATCCGGTAGCGGCAGCGCGGCGCGAACGCGCAGCCCGGCGGCATCCGCAGCAGGTTCGGCGGCTGGCCCTCGATCGGGATCAGCCGCGAGCCGCTCTGGTCGAGCCGCGGGAGCGACTCCAGCAGGCCCATCGTGTACGGCATCTTCGGCGACTCGAAGATCTGCTTCGCGGTCCCGTACTCGACCATGTTGCCGCCGTACATGACCAGCACGTTCTCGCAGGTCTCGGCGACGACGCCCAGGTCGTGGGTGATCAGGACGATCGCCGAGCCGAGCCGCTCCTGCATGACGTTCATGAGCTCGATGATCTGGGCTTGGATCGTCACGTCGAGCGCGGTCGTCGGCTCGTCGGCGATCAGCACCGCCGGATCGCAGGAGAGCGCCATCGCGATCATCACGCGCTGCCGCATCCCGCCGGAGAACTGGTGCGGGTAGTCCTTCAGCCGGCGCTCGGGGACCGGGATGCGGACCAGCTTCAGCATGTCGACGGCCTTGTCGAGCGCGTCCTTCTTGTTCATCCCGAGGTGCAGGCGCACCGCCTCGGCGATCTGCTCGCCGACCGTCAGCACCGGGTTCAGCGAGGTCATCGGGTCCTGGAAGATCATCGCGATGTCGCGGCCGCGGATCTTCCGCATCTCCGCCTCGCTCTTCTCGAGCAGGTTCTCGCCCTTGAAGAAGATCTTGCCGCGCTCGATCTTCCCGTTCTGCGCGATCAGCCGCATGATCGAGAGCGAGGTGACCGATTTCCCGGACCCAGACTCGCCGACGATCCCGAGCGTCGAGCCCGGCTCGATCGCGAACGAGAGCCCGTTGACGGCGGAGACGACGCCGTCCTCGGTCTTGAACGTCGTCTTGAGGTCGTGGACCTCGAGAAGGGCCAAGTGCTAAATCCCTGAG
>DATHLL010000397.1:0-7138 GCA_035488195.1 Candidatus Elarobacter sp.
CGACGTGCCCTCGTCGCCCGACGCCTACATCCACCGCATCGGCCGGACCGGCCGCGCGGGACGTGAGGGCGTCGCGATCAGCTTCGTCGAGGGCCGCGAGCAACGGCTCCTGGCCAACATCGAGCGCCTCACGAAACGGAAAATCCGGATCGAGTCGGTGCCGACCGTGCACGACCTGCAGGAGCGCCGGCTCGAGCGCACCGCCGAGCTGCTGCGCGAGGCGCTCGCGAGCGACGACCTCGACGGCTACCGCGAGGTCGCTGACGGGCTCGCGCGCGACTATCCGCTGCTCGACGTCGCCGCGGCGGCGCTGAAGCTCGCCGCGCGCAGCGGCGACGGCCAAGCCGATGAGGTGGAGATCCCGGCGGCGCCGCCGCAGCGAACCGGGCCGCCGGTCGGCGTGCGCAGCGCCGTCGCGCGGCTCTACATCGGCCTCGGTCGCGCCGCAGGCGTTCGCCCGAGCGATCTCGTCGGCGCGATCGTCAACGAAGGCGGTCTCCCGGCGAACGCGATCGGTGCAATCCAGATCGCCGACCGCTTCTCGCTGGTCGAAGTCCCGCCCGATCGGCTGGACGACCTCGTGCGGCGGCTGCGCAGCGCGACCGTCCGCGGGAAGCCGATGCGCCCGCGTCGCGACCGCATGGTACACGCGCAGCGGGTACCAATGCGCCATGGCTGACAGCGACGAAGACGACCCAGGCGCTTCGGCGAACCCGCCCGACAAGCAATCGCTTTTCCGCAGCATGGCGGAGAATTTCACCAGCGTGTACCTCACGATGCTCAGCATCATCCAGGGCGTCGCGCTGACCGATCTCTCGCAGATCACGTTCTCGGAGCACGACCACTTCACGGCTGTGAATTGGATCGAAGTCGCGACGATGGTGTGGACGCTGATCTACGTGTGGAACCACTTCATGGGCGATGCGCTGATGACGCACTGGATCCCGGACCTCGAAGACGCGGCGCTGCTGTTCGGGACCGGAGTGTTCGAGATCGTTGCCAATCACGCGATCGGCTGGAGCCCGACGGCCTGGCTTGCGACGCTCGCGGTCATGTTCTTCGCGTGGTCGGCTGGGACGCTCTACATCCGGCGGCAAGAAGAGCTGGTCGTGCGCGAGCCGGTCCTCATGAAGCTGTTGCGCGACCGGACGAAACCGCTGCTCCTCCAGACGCTCGGCGGCGGGACGCTCCTCGGCGCACTCGCAATCGTGTGCGCACGCGGGAACGGGCCGATCGCGCTGATCGCCGTCGCGATCGCGTTCGCCGCGAGCCTCGTCATCGGGTTCATCTCGGCCAAGTTTTGGCGGCGAGTGCGGCGCTACGCGCACTCCGCGAATCGCGGATAGCCAGCTCCAGCCCGCCGCCCGCCGCGACGCCGGTTCGTTATGACCACGCGCGCGGGTTGGCGGCGTCCGCAGGGATTGACGGACCGGCCGAGGTCGCCGGAGAATCTGCACGGGCATGAGCCGGATCCACGACCTGGGCGGTGCACACGGCTTCGGTCCGCTGGCGATCGAGTCGGACGAACCGCCGTTTCACCACGAGTGGGAGGCGCGCGTGTTCGCGATCAACGCGCGGCTCCTGCGCGCCGGCTGGTACACCTTGGACGAGTTTCGAGACGCGATCGAGTCGATGGCGCGTGAAGACGGCGCGGCGCGCTCGTCGCGCAGGAATCGCTCCGTTCACCGACATACGGGGGCGCCATGCGCATCATCGCAAGAAACGTCTTCAGTACCGTCCTCGCGGTGTTCATGGTCTGTTCGCTCGCGTTTCCGGCCCGTGCCGATCTGAATTACAGCGGGACGTACCGGATCGTCACCGCGACCGGGAAGCACATGATCGTCACGCTGATCGAGAACAACGACTTCGGCATCGACGGGATGTACGCGGGGAACCACGGCGTCGCGGGCCGTCTGCACGGCACGTTGAACCAGGCGGAGACGCAGCTCACCTACACGTGGGAAGAGCGCGGCGGCGACTCCGACAACCCGAAGACGGTCCGCGGCTGGGGGACGATGACGTGGAGCGACGACGGGCGGCAGATGCGCGCGCGGTGGGGATACGAAGGCGAGCAGAACGCTGTCGGGCAGTGGAACGCCACGCTGCTGGATCCGTAATGCGCCGCGGATGAGCCGGATCCGGTTGGCCGACGCGAGATAACCGCTACGCTTTCTCGCGGCGCAGCAGAGCGAATGCGTGAGCGTCGAAGCGTCCGGTCATCGCTAGGCTGATCCAGAGCCACGCCAGGTGCTCGAGCTGCGCCGACATGGCGAGCGATCCGACGTCGAGCGCCGGGTACCGCAACGCTTCGCACAGCTCGGCGACCTTGCGTTTCGCGTCATCGTCGTCGCCGCAGATGAACATGTCCGGCGGGCCTCCGGGAAGCTGCGGGTCGACCATCAGCGCCGCGCCGACGGTGTTGAACGCCTTGACGACGTGCGCGCGCGGCAGCAGCATGGCGACATGCTGACCCGCGGAACCTTCGGGCGGTATCCGGACGCCGGAAGGGCGGCCGCCGTCGTACGCGAGCGGGTTGCTGGTGTCGACGACGATCTTGCCGTCGAGCGCGCCCGCCGGAAGCTCGGCCAGGATCGCGTCGACGGCGCTCCAGCGCACGGCGAGGACGACGAGGTCGCCGTGCGCCGCAGCTTGCGCGAACGACCCGACGCGAACGGCGGGTTCGAGCGCGCGGTGATCTTCGGGATGACCCGTCCCGAGCGCGACGTCGTGGCCGCGTGCCGAGAACCCGCGCGCAAGCGTCGTGCCGACGGCGCCGCTGCCGAGAATGCCGATGTTCATGAAGTTCTCCTGACGAAAGGTCGACGAAGCCCCGGCGCACCGCCGGGGCTTCGTCGTTGGCCGACCCCGCGGGTCAGGGCAGGTCGAACCGGTCGAGGTTCATCACCTTGTTCCATGCGGCGACGAAGTCGTTCACGAACTTCTCCTGCGCGTCGTCGGCGGCGTAGACTTCCGCGATCGCGCGGAGCTGCGAGTTCGCTCCAAAGATCAGGTCGACGCGGGTGCCGGTCCACTTCAGCTTGCCGGTCGCACGATCGACGCCCTCGTACAGCTCATCGGAGGGCGAGACTTGCTTCCACGACGTCCCCATGTCGAGCAGGTTGACGAAGAAGTCGTTGGTCAGCGTCCCCGGGCGGTCGGTGAACACGCCGTACTTCGTCTGCCCCGCGTTCGCGCCGAGCGCGCGCATCCCGCCGACGAGCACCGTCATCTCGGGCGCCGTCAGCGTCAGGAGCTGCGCGCGGTCGACGAGCTGCGCTTCGGTCGTCGCGCCGATCGGCGTGGCCTTCAGGTAGTTGCGGAAGCCGTCGGCGAGCGGCTCGAGGAACGCGAACGAGGCGACGTCGGTCTGCTCCTGTGACGCATCGGTGCGGCCCGGCGTGAACGGAACGCGCACGTCGTGGCCCGCGTTCTTCGCCGCCTGCTCGACCGCGGCGCAGCCGCCGAGGACGATCAGATCGGCCAGCGAGACCATCTTGCCGCCGCTCTGCGCGCCGTTGAACTCGTTCTGCACCCGCTCGAGCGCGCCGAGCACGCTCGCGAGCTTCGCCGGATCGTTGACCTCCCAGCCCCGCTGCGGCTCGAGGCGCAGGCGTGCGCCGTTCGCGCCCCCGCGCTTGTCGGTGCCGCGGAACGTCGAGGCGGACGCCCACGCCGTCGAGACGAGATCGGTGATCGAGACGCCCGAGGCGAGGATCTTGGCCTTCAGCGCCGCGACGTCGGCGTCGTCGATCAGCGGGTGGTCGACGGGCGGAACGGGATCTTGCCACACGAGCACTTCGGCCGGAACTTCCGGCCCGAGGTAGCGCTCGCGCGGGCCCATGTCGCGGTGCGTCAGCTTGAACCACGCGCGCGCGAACGCATCGGCGAACTCGTCCGGATGCTCGTGGAAGCGCTTCGCGATCGGCTCGTACGCCGGGTCCATGCGCAGCGCGAGGTCGGTCGTGAGCATCATGGGCGCGTGCCGCTTCGAGGGATCGTGCGCGTCGGGCACGGTGCCGTCGGCTTCCGCGTTCTTCGGCTTCCACTGGTTCGCGCCGGCCGGGCTCTTCGTCAGCTCCCACTCGAAGTTGAAGAGGTTGTCGAGGTAGTTGTTGTCCCACTTCACGGGGTTCATCGTCCACGCGCCTTCGAGGCCGCTCGTGATCGTCGCGTCGCCGTCGCCGGTGCCGAAGCTGTTCTTCCAGCCGAGGCCCTGTTCTTCGATCGGCGCGCCTTCCGGTTCAGGTCCGACGTACTGCTTGGGATCGGCGGCGCCGTGGACTTTGCCGAAGGTGTGGCCGCCGGCGATCAGCGCGACGGTCTCCTCGTCGTTCATCGCCATGCGCCCGAACGTCTCGCGGATGTCGCGCGCCGACGCGACCGGATCGGGGTTGCCGTTCGGCCCTTCCGGGTTCACGTAGATCAGGCCCATCTGCACGGCGCCGAACGGGCGCTCGAGCTCGCGGTCGCCGGAGTAGCGCTGGTCGCCGAGCCACTCGCGCTCGTGGCCCCAGTTGACGTCCTCTTCCGGTTCGTACACGTCGACGCGCCCGCCGCCGAAGCCGAACGTCTTGAACCCCATCGACTCGAGCGCGCAGTTGCCGGCCAGCACCATCAGGTCGGCCCACGAGATCTTGTTTCCGTATTTCTTCTTGATCGGCCACAGCAGGCGGCGCGCCTTGTCGAGGTTCGCGTTGTCCGGCCAACTGTTCAGCGGGGCGAAGCGCTGGGTCCCGGTCCCGGCGCCGCCGCGGCCGTCCCACGTGCGGTACGTGCCGGCGCTGTGCCACGCCATGCGGATCATGAGCCCGCCGTAGTGCCCGTAGTCGGCGGGCCACCACTCCTGCGACTGCGTCATCAGCGCGTACAGGTCGTTCTTCAGCGCAGCGAAGTCGAGCTTCGCGAATTCCTCGGCGTAATCGAACGCCGGCCCCATCGGGTCGGAAAGCTCGGAATTCTGCGTCAAAACCTTCAGGTTCAACTGGCCCGGCCACCAGTCGCGGTTCGTCATCATGCCGGCGTCCAAGTGCGTGCCGCGTGGGGTGCCGTGCGGCACCGGGCACTGTCCGTTGTTCTCGCGTTCGGCTTCGAGCATCGTCTTCTCCGGAACAGGGTTGCTGGGGGACCCTGGCCGTTCGCGGTTGAGAATGAGTTTCACTGCCGCCCCGAGCCCGGGAGGAGCGGCCGAGCAGGCGAACTAGTCTCCGGGGACCACATTGAAAGCGATGACCATCTTCGCGCCGAGCTTCGGCCTCGGACGCCGTGTGTTCGGAGCGGCCGCTGTGGCGTTCGGCGTCATCGGTCTGGTGTGGCACGGCTCGCTCGCACTCGACGCCGCGGCTGCCGCTCAGATCGTCGGCGGCGTTGCGATGCAGTTCACGCGGACCGCGAAAGCGGGTGCCCTCATCCTGGGAGCGGTGTACCTGGTCTTCGCGGTGCTCTGCGTGCCGCAGATCGTCGCCGCGCCGCGGACGTACAACGGTTGGGGAAACTTCTTCGAGCAGTTCTCGCTGCTGACCGGAGCGGCGCTCGTGTACGCGGCGAGGCCGATGCGACGGACGCTGGAAGCGGTCGGCCGGACCGGCCGTATGCTGCTGGGTGTCTGCGCCGTTTCGTTCGCCCTCGAACAGGCGGTGTATCTCGATGCGACGGCCGGTCTCGTGCCGAAGTGGATTCCGCCGAGTCAGACGTTCTGGTCGATCGCGACGACTGTCGCATTCCTCCTCGCGGCCGTCGCTCTTCTGACGGGCCGGTCGTCGCTGCTCGCGGCACGCCTGCTGACGCTGATGATCGTGCTGTTCGGTTTGCTCGTGTGGGTGCCGGCGATCGCAGCGAATCCGCACCGTCACGGCAATTGGAGCGAAGGTGTCGAGACCTTCGCGATCGCCGGAGCCGCATGGATCCTCGCCGATCTCCTCGGCGAGCGCCGCCGGCTCGCACCCGAGGACGCCGGCCGCTGAGCGAGCTCCGTCCGTTCAACGAGCGGACGCGGCCGGTTCTTGCAGCGACCGCAGCGTGCGCAGCTCCACGCCGATGCTGAGCGCGAGGACGGCGCACACGCCGATCAGCCCCGCCGGCACGCCGAGGCGCAGCACGAGCACCGCGCCGACCGCGGCGCCGGCGAACATCGCGGCGACGGAGAGCAAACGCCGCAGCGTCTTCGGGCTCACGCCGCGCGCGAGATCGGCGGCGAGGCCGGTGATCGTCATCGTCAAGACCGTCGTCGTGAAGTCCGGGACGGCGATCGTCCGCGCGACCGCGCTCTGAATCCCCATCGCGATCGCGAGCAGCACGATCGCGGCGAACGCGCCGGGCGAGTCGACGGCGATGCCGAGCATCGCGACGACCGCCAGCGCGCCGAGCGCGAGCACCAAGTTGATCGACGTCGCGCGCAGCATCAGCCGTTCGGCGCGGCTCGAGCCGACCGTCAGCGCGCCGCCGGCGAACGATCCGAGGACGAACGCCGCGAGCGCGGCGAGTGAACCGGCGGCCGAGATGTCGCGGTCGCCCGCCGCCGCGAAGCCGAGGAAGACGACGTTGCCGGTCATGTTCGCGACGAAGACGTGGCCCATCGTCAGGAACGTCACCGCGTCGACCATCCCGCTCGCCGTCGTCAGCACGATGAACGTCAGCGGGATCGCGGCCAGCTCCGCCCGGAACCCGCCCTCGCGCGGCGGCGGGATCAGCACCTTCCTCGACGTCGTCTCGGGCGGTCGCATGACGGCTTCGTACCCCGGGGAGCGCGCCGTCCCGGCTGGGTACGCTCGCCGCATGAGGCGCGACGCCCCCTGCGCGGCATGAACCTGCGATCCCCGCTCGAGGCGACCGTCGCGGTCCTCGTCATCCTGGTCGGGATCCTGATCGGCGGCATGGTCGCGATCTTCACCCGCCCGGCGAGCCAGCAGACCGCGACGAGCACCGCCTCCTCGACGACGACGCGCGTCGCGCAGCAAACCTCAACCGCGCCCGTGAAGGCGAAGGCGGCCGCGCCTGCTGCGCGCACCGCGCCGCCGCCGCCCGCGGCGACGCCCCTCGCGACCGCGACGCCGACGCCGACGCCGGCGCCCGCGGTGACCCCAGCGCCGACCGCGAACCCGGCGCCCACCGCGGCCGCAACGCCCCTCGCCGCGACGCCCGC
>DATHLL010000398.1:0-10554 GCA_035488195.1 Candidatus Elarobacter sp.
GGATCGGCGAACGAGACGTGCGTCGTGACCGGGCCGTCGTAGAACGTGTCCTTGCGGCCGGTGGTGCGGTCGACGATCTGGTCGGCGACGACCATCGAGCCGGGCTTCACGTGCGGCTGCAGCGAGCCGCACGCGGTCGGCCCGATGATCCGCGAGACGCCGAGCGCCTTCATCGCGTACGCGTTGGCGAGATAGTTGATCGACTGCGGCGGGTAGCGGTGATCTTTCCCGTGGCGCGGCAGGAAGGCGACCTTCTTCCCGGCGATCTCGCCGAGCGCGATCTTGTCGGAGGGCGCCCCGTAGGGCGTCTCGACCCACACCTCGCGCGGGTTCTCGATCAGCGAGTAGAATCCGGATCCCCCGTAGACGCCGATATCGGCGCGTTCGTTCGTCGTGTACATGCGACACGCCACGTTGGCCGCTTCGAACGTCATCCCCTAGCGCCCGCAGGGCGCGCCTTTGACCGGCAAAGCTTCAGCTTTGACGGCCAAAGGCTACTGATCCATGAAGTCGGAGGGCTTCAGCTCCTCGATGAACTTCTTGAACTTCGATGCGTCTTCGGGCTCGGCGGTCTTGTCGGCGACCGTCTCCTCGAGCGCGATCTTGTCGCTGACGAAGATCGGCGCTTGCATCCGCAGCGCGAGCGCGATCCCGTCGGACGGGCGCGCGTCGATCTCCTGGACCTCGCCGTTGGTGCGGACGACCAGCTTCGCGAAGAACGTCGAGTCCTTGATGTCGTGGATGACGATCTGCTCCAGCTTCGCGGAGAGCGACTCGAGCAGGGTGCGCATCAGGTCGTGCGAGAGCGGGCGCGGCACCGCCGTCCCCTCGAGCGCGAGCGCGATCGCCGTCGCCTCGAACGGTCCGATCAGGATGGGGAGGTAGCGCTTGCCCTCGAGGTCCTTGAGGATGACGACCGGGTCGTGCGTGAGGAGATCGATTCCCAGCTTGTCGACCTTCATCTGCCGCATCGCCCGGTACTCCGGGGGGCTCACCTCCATATCCTCCGGCGTCGCGGGGAGGCGAATCCGGCGGTAGCGCGTACCAGGCCGCTCCGTGGCATTGTCGTGCGGCATCGTCGGCCTTCCGAACGTCGGGAAGTCGACCATCTTCAACGCGCTGACGCGCTCGGCGCAGGCGCTGGCCGCGAACTACCCGTTCGCGACGATCGAGCCGAACGTCGGCGAGGTCCCGGTCCCCGACCCGCGGCTCGGCGTCCTCGCCCGGCTGAGCCGGTCGGAGAAGATCGTCCCGGCGACGATGCGCTTCGTCGACATCGCCGGGCTCGTGCGCGGCGCGTCGAGCGGGCAGGGGCTCGGAAACGCGTTCCTCTCGCACATCCGCGAGACCGACGCGATCGCGATGGTCGTGCGCTGCTTCGAGGACGACAACGTCACGCACGTCGAGGGCGCGCCCGACCCGCTGCGCGACATCGAGATCATCGACATCGAGACCTCGCTGGCCGATCTCGCGACCCTGCAGAAGCGCCGCGACAAGCTGCAGCGCGAGGTGCGCGCGAACCCCAAGGAGGCGCCGCGGCTCGAAGCGCTCGACCGCCTCATCGCCGCGCTCGAAAACGGGAAGCCGGCCCGCGCGTTCCCGCCCGGTTCGGCGGAGGCCGAGATCGCGCGCGACGCTTTTCTGCTGAGCGCGAAGCCGGTGCTGTACGTCGCGAACGTCGACGAGGCGCAGATCGCGAAGCCCGGACCGATGGCTCGAGCGGTGTTCGAGCACGCGAAGCGCGAGCACAGCCGCGCGATCGCGTTCAACGGAAAGATCGAGTCGGAGTTCGCCGGCTTGAGCGACGAGGACGTCGAGATGTTCCGCGCCGACTACGGGATCACCAGCGGCGGCCTCGACCGGCTGATCGTCGAGGCGTACGATCTGCTCGGGCTGATGACGTTCCTCACCACCGGCGAGAAAGAGACCCGCGCCTGGACGATCGAGAAGGGCACGAAGGCGCCGCAGGCCGCGGGCAAGATCCACAGCGACATCGAGCGCGGTTTCATCCGCGCCGAGATCGTCTCGTACGCCGACTACGTGACGTACGAGACGATGGAGGCGATCCGCGCCGCCGGTAAGCTGCGGTCCGAGGGCAAGGACTACGTGATGCAGGAAGGCGACGTGGTCGAGTTCCGCTTCAACGTCTGACCGGTCAGGTCGGGGTGATCGTCGTTCCGCCCGCTCCGGTGGTGCCGGTCGTTCCCGTCGTTCCGTAGGTCCCGCCGCCGTACGTTCCGCCGCCGCCTCCGCCGTATTGGGCGCGCAGCGCGCGGAGCTCGCGCTGGATCGGCCACTCGGTGAAGACCAGCATGACCAGGATGATCAGTACGCCGATCCCGGGGATCAGGACCAGCAGGGAGAGCCACGGGTTGTAGCCCGTCTTCCCGATGATCACGTAGTAGATCGCGACCATCACCACGAGGATGATGAGCCAGAAGATCAAGAACCCGCCGCCGAGCATGGCCGCCGCGGCGTTGGCACCCGCCGAGTTGTCGTAGGAGCTTTGTGCAAGGAACAGCATGGTGGGCGACTTGGTCGGACCAAGCGAGCATACCTGTTCGCCAAATGGCGAGCCGGAAGCCAGGGTATTACGCTGAATGTCCTAAAGGAACCGGACGGCTCAGGAGGCCAGCTACTCGATGTCCACAGCCGTACCAGGTACGACCGCGGTGCGCGAGGTCAGCGTCTTCGGTGACGCGATCGCGTACTTCAACGAAGCGGCGGCCCTGCTCAATCTCGATCCCGGGATCAAGGCGATCCTCACCCACCCGTCCCGGCAGATCATCTTCTCGATCCCGTTCCAGCGCGACGACGGCGGGTTCGAGGTCTTCACCGGGTACCGCGTCCAGTACAACTTCGCGCGCGGGCCGGCGAAGGGCGGGATCCGGTTCCATCCCGGCGTCACCCTCGACGAGGTCACCGCGCTCGCCTTCTGGATGACCTGGAAGTGCGCCGTCGTCGATCTGCCCTTCGGCGGCGGGAAGGGCGGGGTCACCTGCGATCCCTCGACGCTCTCGATGAGCGAGATCGAGCGGATCACGCGGCGGTATGCGGCCGAGCTGGTCGAGGTGATCGGGCCGGACAAAGACGTGCCCGCCCCCGACGTCAACACGACCCCGCAGCACATGGCGTGGATCATGGACACCTACTCGATGCACGTCCGGCAGAACACGCCCGGCGTCGTCACCGGGAAGCCGCTCGACATCGGCGGTTCGCGCGGGCGGGTCGAGGCGACGGGCCGCGGGGTCTCGATCGTCGCGCTCGACGAGATGGCGCGGCTGGGGATCGATCCGAAGGGCGCGCGCGTCGTCGTGCAGGGGTTCGGGAACGTCGGCGGGATCGCGGCGAAGATGTTCGCGGACGCCGGGTGCAAGGTGATCGGGATCTCCGACGTCACCGGCGCGTACGTCAACACGAACGGGCTCGACGTCGCGGGCGCGATCGCGTACGCTCAGGAGCATCATTCGCTCGACGGGTACCGGGGCGGGGATCGCATGTCGAACCAGGCGATGCTGGAGGTCGAGTGCGACGTGCTGGTGCCGGCGGCGCTCGAGAAAGTGCTCAGCGTCGACAACGCTTCGCGGATCAAGACCAAGTTGATCGTCGAAGGGGCGAACGGGCCGACCACGCCTGAGGCCGATCACATCTTCACCAAGAACGGGATCGTCGTCATACCGGACATTCTCGCGAATGCGGGTGGGGTGACGGTGTCGTACTTCGAGTGGGTTCAAGACCGGCAGGGGTACTTCTGGAAAGAGTCCGAGGTCAACTCGCGGCTTCAGGACAACCTGCTCGAGAACTTTGCCGTCGTGCGGGATATCGCGAAGTCGCGTGGGGTTTCGTATCGGACCGCCTCGTATATGGTGGCGATCGATCGGGTCGTGCGGTCGTTGAAGGCTCGCGGGGTGTACGCGTAAGGCGGACGTTGGCGTAGTCGCGGGTGCGGCGTACACCGCTACGACGGGCACGGGGCCCCGGACATCCTGTCCGGGGCCCCTCTGTGTTCACATTGCTTCCGCGCATCCTGCGCACGCTCGTTCACACGACCCGTCGTAGCGGTGTACGCCGCACCCGCGACATGGTCACGAGCGAATGTCGCCGCTACTCCACCCAGCGCTCCGACCATGTCCCGATCGTGCAGATGATCTCGCTCAAACTGCGGCCGCATTCCGTCAGCTCGTAGGTCACGCGGATCGGGCGGTCTTGCGAAACCGTACGGCTCACGAGACCCTCGCGCTCGAGCTCGCGCAGGCGCTCCGTCAGGAGGCGGTCGGAAAGGTTCGGGATCGCGGCCATGATCTCGTTGAAGCGGGTCGGGCCGGACATCAGCACGCGCAGCACCGCGCCGATCCAGCGGCGGCCGATCAGCTCGATCGCGTACTGGAAGCGGGGGCAGAAGGGGCTCAGTTGGTCGGTGGGACCCTCGTGAGGCGCCGGGTCGACCGGGGTGGGGCGAAGCTGCATACTGTTTCTCTTTAGGCTACTTGACGTAAGTATAGCGCCGTGGTAGGGTGTTGTCACCTACTCTTCGTAAGTAACGCATAAAGGCATAGCAAAATCATGGAACTGGCGCTCCCTCTCCTCTTCGTGCGCCTCGTCATCGGGCTCGGATTCGCCGCCCACGGCGCGCAGAAGCTCTTCGGCTGGTTCGGCGGTTACGGTCTCGCCGGGACCGGCGGATTCCTCGAAACGCTCGGGTTCCGGCCCGGGCGCGCGTTCGCCGCGGCGGCCGGGTTCGCCGAGTTCGCGGGCGGGCTGCTCCTCGCCGCCGGGCTCTTCGGGCCGATCGGGCCGGCGCTCGTCATCTCCGCGATGGTCGTCGCCATTGCGACCGTCCATCTGCGGAACGGGTTCTTCGCGACCTCGAACGGCGTCGAGCTGCCGCTCCTGTACCTCCTCATCGGCGCGCTCTACGCTTTCTCCGGCTTCGGCGGGCTCAGTCTCGACGCGGCCTTCGGGATCGCCGGCGTGTGGACGTCCGGGCTCGTGTGGCTCTTCGTGATCCTCGGGCTCGCCGGCGGGCTCGCGAATCTGGCCGTCCGGCGCAAGGCGCCCGCGGCTCCTCAAGCGCCCGAAGGGCTAGATCCGGCGGTCTAGTTCCTGTACCTCGGAGGCGTGCGTGGGCGGGACCACCTGTTCCATGCTCGCCTCCTGGGTCGGTCCATCGGCGGCTTCCCAGGCGGCGAATCCTCCGCTTAGGGTGCGGACGTCGGTGAAGCCGCTCGCGGTCAGTTTGGCGGCGATCTCCTTGGTGAGGTCGCCGTCGCCTTTTTCGTCGTAGAGGACGACGGGCTTGTCGGGCGCGATCGGGATCGCGAGGTGGTCGGGCGTTAGCAGGTCGTGCGGGCGGTACCGCACGGCGCCGCGGATCTCGCGGCGGCCCTGGTGCTTGCCGACGTCCAGGATCGTCGCGCCGTTCTCACCGAGCGCGCGCAGTTCTTCGACCGAGATGTCCATCATGCGCTACTTACCCCGCAGCGCGCGGACGGAACGGGAGGCGGAGGCCGCTCGCGAGCGTGGCGATCGCCGACGATGCGCAGGCGATCCAGAGGACCACGGGGGCGGCGTGCGCGACCGCGGCGCGCGGCTCGGTCCCCGATGCGATCGAGGCGCCGTAGACGCCGAAGACGATCGCGACCAGCGCCGCCCCGGCGGTCTGGCCGCCGACGCGCATCGACGCCAGCAGGCCCGACGCGCTCGAGCTCTTCTCGCGCGGCGCGCTGCCGATCAGCTCGCGGTTGTTCGGCGATTGGAAGAAGCCGAAGCCCAATCCGCAGACGATGCCGTGCAGCAGGATCTGCGTGCCGGTCGGGTTCGGCGGGAGCGCGGCGTACAGGCCCAGTCCGAGCGTCAGCACCGCGAGGCCGATCGTCGCGAGGATCCCGGCCGGGACGCGGTCGGCGAGCCGTCCGGCGATCGGCGCGACGACGGCGATCGCGAGCGGCCACGACGTCAGCAGCAGGCCGGACTCGAGCGGCGTGCGGCCGAGCGCGACCTGGAAGTAGAACGGCAGCGCGACGTACGCGAGCCCTTGCGCGCTGAACGTCGAGAACGACGTCGCGGCGGCGAACGAGAACGCCGGGATGCGGAAGAGGTCGAGCGCGATCATCGGCTTCTCGAGCGTGAACTGTCTGCGCACGAACCACGCGGCCGACGCGACTCCGGCGATCAGGCGCAGCGCGATCGTCCATGCCGGCTCGCCGCGCGCGAAGCCGTCGAGGCCCCAGATCGTGAGCGTGAAGCCGAGCGCGCTGGTGATCACGCTCGGGACGTCGAGGCCGCCGCGGTTCCGTTCGCGGCGCGGCAGCGCGCGGTTCATCGCGATGTTGATCAGGCCCAGCGGGACGTTGATCGCGAAGAGCCAGGGCCACGGCGCGAACGCGAGGATCAGGCCGCCGAGCGTCGGGCCCGCGGCGGAGCTCGTCGCGACGACGAACGCGTTGAGGCCGAGCGCGCGGCCGAGCTGCGCGCGCGGGAAGATGTCGCGCAGGATCGCGGGGGAGAGCGCCATGATCGCCGATGCGCCGAGCCCTTGGAACGCGCGCGCCGCGATCAGCACCGGGAGCGAGCGCGCGAGCGCGCAGGCGAGCGATCCGGCGACGAAGACGATCACGCCGGCACGGTAGACGCGGGTCGGACCGCGCAGCTCGCCCAGCGCGGCGAACGGCAGCAGCGACGCCGTGATCGCGAGCTGGAAGGCGTTGATCACCCAGATCGACTCGGCCGGCGACGCGCCGAGGTCGCGCGCGATCGTCGGCAGCGCGGTGTTCGCGATCGTGCCGTCGAGGACCGACATCGCGACGACGATCGCGAGCGCGACGTAGGCGACGCGCCGCCGCGGCAGCGGCAGCCCGTCGGGGTGTTCCTGCGCCGTCGTCAGCCTCGCGCTTCGAGGGCGCCGATGCGCCGCTCGTGATCGTCGATCCGCGTGTCGCGCTCGTCGAACCGCCGCATCATCCGCGCCTCGAGCCCGCTGAACCGCCGGTTCATCTTGTCCTCGAACGTCTCGAACCGCCGGTTCATCCGGTCCTCGAACGCATCGAACCGCTTGTCCATGCGGTCGAAACCTTCGCTCATCGCTTCGTGGAGGTTCTTGAATCCCGCGAGAATCACTTCGTCCGTCATGAGCTCAGTACACCATAGCGGTGTTGCCGCGACGTGTCTTCGTCATGACGGTTAGATGAACGCTTGTTCGGCGTGGTACGAGCTGCGCGAGAGCGGGCTGGCGACGACCTGCACGAAGCCCTTCGCGTCGCCGATCGCCTTCAGGCGCGCGAACTTCTCGGGGCTGACGAACTCTTCGACCTTGAGGTGGCGCTTCGTCGGCTGCAGGTACTGGCCCATCGTGAAGATGTCGACGCCGATCGCGCGTGCGTCGTCCATCGCCTGCGCGATCTCGTCCTCGGTCTCGCCCAGGCCGAGCATCAGCGAGGTCTTGGTGTACGTCACCTTGCCGGACGCCTTCGCGTGCTCGAGGATGCTGAGCGACTGCGCGTAGTTCGCGCGGCGGTCGCGGACGGTCGATTGCAGGCGCGCGACCGTCTCGAGGTTGTGCGCGAGCACCTCGGGGCGTGCTTCGAGGACGATGTCGAGCGCGGCGAGGTCGCCGGCGAAATCGCCGGTGAGGCACTCGACCTTCGCGCCGGGAACCTTCTTGTGGATCGCGCGGACGGTGTTCGCGAAGATCGCCGCGCCCCCGTCGGCGAGGTCGTCGCGGTCGACGGCGGTGAGGACGAGATACTTCCAGCCCAGCTCGGCGACCGCTTCGGCGACGCGTTTCGGCTCGAGCCAGTCGACCTCGCCTTTCGGCGAGCCGGTCTTCACATTGCAGAAGTGGCAGCCGCGCGTGCACGTGTCGCCGAGGATCATGATCGTCGCGGTCCCCGCGCCCCAGCACTCGCCGATGTTCGGGCACATCGCCTCTTGGCAGACGGTGTGCAGCTGCAGTCGGCGCACCTCGCCGAGCACGTGCTCGTACGACTCGCCGGACGGCAGGCGCACTTTGAGCCAGTCGGGCTTGCGGCGGGGCGGTTCCGGGGTGATCAGATCGATGGACGTCATGCGGATTCCGGGATCGGGTTCGACGGGAACGGAAGGGGCGCCCCCGGCGGGATCTCCTCGCGGTCGAGCTCGACGCCGAAACCGTCCGCAAGGGAGTCGAGGACGGCGTCGCGCGCCTCGGCCCACGAGACCTCGCGGCCGGTCTGCGCGGAGATCGAGGTGATGCCGAACTGCGGCGTCCCGCACGGCGTGATCAGGCGGTCGTAGTCGAGCGCGGTGCATGCGTTCAGCGCGAGCCCGTGCATCGACGTCATCCGCCGCACGGCGAGCCCGATCGCGCAGATCGCGTCGTCGCCGACGTAGACGCCGCGGTGCTCGCTGCGCGGCTGCGCCTCGATCCCCCACCGGTACAGTGCGCCGGTGACCGCGGTCTCGATCGCGTTGACGAGCGGCACGACTTCACGGAAGCGTTCGAGCCGGCGGATCGGGTAGACGACCACCTGCCCGGGCCCGTGATACGTCACGTCGCCGCCGCGCTCGATCTCGACGACGTCGACCCCGCGCGCCGCGAGCAGCGGGCGCGGCAGCAGGACGTTCGCCGCCTTGGCGTTCCGCCCGAGCGTGACGACCGGCTCGTGCTCGACGACGATCCACGTCTCCGGCTCCCGCCCCTCGGCAACGGCCGCATGCAGCGCGCGCTGCAGCTCCAGCACCGGCGCATAGCGCCGGCGCCCGAGATCCAGCAGACGCGCGCGACGAGACATACCGATCCCATATGACCCGCCCGCGGTCCGGTGGGTTACCGCTCAGCCTACCAGAACTTCCACCAGGGACGGGAAAGCCGTTCCATGTACGCGTCCAGGTCTGCGTCGGTCAGATGTCGTCCCGTTACCGGATCATAGGCCATGCAATAGCGGTCTTCGGGTGCTACATCGAGGTCGATAGCGCGCCGAACGCGACCTGAAGCTGCTGTCTCGGCAGCGTCCCGACGCGAGTGCAATGGATCGGGGCTCATCGTACGCTCGATTCTACGCTTTTCACGACGATCGTGGCAATCGTTGCGAGGATGACCAAACGCCCCGCCCAGCCCACCGCGCGGCGCTTGCGGCGATACATACGCATATTGAGTTCTCCCAACCGGCGGAGATCCTGCAGAACGTTGCGCAGCGCCTTATCGACGTCGCTTTGCACCAAGTCCAGCGATTGGCGGTCGCTGGGGTCGGGGGTTGGCACGCCGGCGCCGTCGCGCAGGGCGAGGAACGCGGCGCCGACGGCTGCGATCGCAAGTGCCAGCGGCAGCAGATTTTTTACGTCGTGATAGTCTACGAATGCGACGATCGCGAGCAAGGGCCCGAGCAGCGTGTAGGCGATGACGTTGAACGTTCGGATCTCTTCGAGAATTCGATCGTTGGCGCGCTCGCACAATTCTAGGATCAATCGTGCGTCGTCTTGAGCGTCCGATGGCCCTTCGATCGAGGACTGCGGCTGGGAACCTGGCTGCCGCAAGAGGATGCCCAAAATGAAGACGAGGACCAGCTTTCCCATCGCCGTGTTCATCACGACGAAGGCCGTCCTCCGCTAGGGGACGGCCTTCGAGTTCTTGCGGGTACCGGGTGCGGCGTTTAGACCGCGGCGGGCTGCTTCGCGGGCTTCGGATTCAGGATGTGGATCGCTTTGCCGTGCATGTATTCGGCGGTGTCCATGATCGACTCGGTCAGGGTCGGGTGGGGGTGGATCGAGAGCCCGATGTCCTCGACGGTCGCGCCCATCTCGAGGGCGATCACGCCTTCGCCGATCAGCGACTCCGCTTGCGGCGCGACGATGTGCATTCCGAGCAGCAAGTCGGTCTTCGCGTCGCCGACCAGCTTGATGATGCCGTCGGTCTCGTTCATCGTGCGCGCGCGGCCCGAGGCGATCAGGTTCATCTTGCCGACGCGCACGTCGTACCCGGCCGCCTTCGCCTCGTCCTCGGTCAGGCCGATCGTCGCGACCTCGGGGTCGGTGTAGACGCAGTTCGGGATCGCGACCGGATCGAACGCGCTCGCGCGGTCGCCGGAGATCACCTCGGCGGCGACGACGCCTTCCTTCATCGCCTTGTGCGCGAGCATCGGCGCGCCGGTCACGTCGCCGATCGCGTAGATCCCCTCGACCTTGGTGCGGCGCTGCGCGTCTACCTCGAGGAAGCCGTGCTGCGTGGTCTGCAGGCCGGCCGCCGCGAGGTTCAGCGTGTCGGTGACCGGACGGCGCCCGACCGCGACCAGCACCTGGTCGAACTCGACCGTCTCGGGCTTGTTGTTCGTCGCTTCGCCGTTGATCGTGACGCTGACCGTCTGCGGTCCCGTCCTCTCCATCGACTCGACCTTCGTGTTGAGGTCGATGCGGATCCCTTGCTTCTTGAGGATGCGGCCGAGCGTCTTCGAGATCTCGAGATCGGTCCCGGTCAGCAGTTGCGGGAGCATCTCGACGACGCGCACTTCCGTGCCCATACGCGTGTAGACCGTCGCGAACTCGAGCCCGATCACGCCGCCGCCGATGATCAGCATCTTCTTC
>DATHLL010000399.1:0-2342 GCA_035488195.1 Candidatus Elarobacter sp.
TGGATCGACGCGCGCACGTTCATCCCGAAACGCTACGTCGCCGAACGCTTCGTCGAGAACGGCGGCCTCTCGTTCCGCTACCTGATCACCGTGAACACCGCGCTGATCGAGAACCACCTCGTCAACGTCGACGCCGACGGCCATTTCGACGTCCACCGCGCGCTCGTGCTCCACTTCTCGGGCCAGGGCCGCTGGACGATCTCGGAAGTTCGCTTCCCGGCTGATCCGCCGCCGTGGCTGTTCGACCCCCCGAGCTTCCGCGAGCACCGGAACGACCCGCTTCCCGATTTCTGAGGCAGCCTGCTCGCGGCCCGAGCATCGCTGCCTATTCACGGCAGAGGACTTGCGTCGGTTCGATGTGACGCTATCCCACTTATGCCGCGGCGATATGTGGAGAGATTTGCTGGGTGATGTCGTCGCGAACGTACGCGCGAACTCCTCGGGCGTCTTCCAGTCGAGCGATCCATGGGGCCGGTGGCTGTTGTATCGAGCCCGCCAGGTCGCGAGGACGCGTCGCGCCTCGAAGAACGAACCGAAGCCGTGCTCGTTGAGGCATTCGTCTCGCAAGCGGCCGTTGAAGCTTTCGATGAACGCGTTCTGCACCGGCTTGCCGGGTTGGATGAAGCACGATCGTTTTCGGATAGCCGCGCAGCTCGGCGATCGCGTCGAGCACCCGCGTCATCCGCTCCCCCGAAAGCGCGAAGTCCGCCTCGAGCGCCAGGTTCTCACGCGTGCAGTCGTCGCCGACGGCGAGCATGCGGAAACGCCGGTTCGACCGCACCGGTCGTGCACGAAGCGGTCACTAATCCCGATCGCCGTCCGCGTTCCCTTGACAACCAGTGGTGATCGTATGACGAGCGTCCCGTCGGACTCACGTTCAGTGACTTCCTCCGTTCTTCTGGGCATCTCTGCCGGAACGCGCTCAGGATAGACGCCGAGCGGCGGGACGACTCGGTCCGCATCGCATTGGGCGAGTTCATGCCCGCGTTCGAGCGCGCGTCGCCGACGCGGCCGGGCCACCGCTTGATCTGGTGGGAGAAATAAGCTAAAATGGAGCACGCGCAGCCTCCCGGGGGCTGCCTCGGCGCTACGCGTGGAGGGTACCATGAGCGTAGCGAAGATCAACCTATGGATTCCTGATTATCAGGACACGTGCCGCATCGACAACACGAATCATTTCGTGGCGACCGTGCAAAATTGTGAAGGGCAAGTCCTCGAGTGGTCCGGCGGACGGTATTGGACGAAGGACAACCAATGGCATCCGATCGTCGGCGATCTTGCCGGCGCGAAGCCTGGAGTACCGGGTTATTACGACGGCGTGCCCGGGACCGGCGATCCGGGTCACGTGTGCTTCGAGGTTCCGCCGGGATGCTACATCGTTTCGGCATCGACGCACATCTGGATCGAGCTCCCCGCCGAGCATGAGCTGATCGTCCTCGGCAACCTCGGAACGCAGCACGCGATGGTCAAGGCGTGCTGCGGTGAAGACGTGTGCGTCACCGTGTATCAGCCCACGGGATGGCACTGCAGCGTCATCGAGGTGATGGAACTGCTGCTGCCGGTCATGGCGGAGCGAAACTTGGTGGACCGCAGGCTCGTCGACGACGCGCGGCGCGCGCTGCAGCCGATCGTCGACCGTCTCAAGCCGTCGAACTTCGACCTGAACAGTCTCGAGGTGACGAGAACGATCCGCAAGCGGCTGACCAGCCAGCCTCCGAAGGACGCACCGCGGGACCGCCAGCCGTAATCCGTCCACGCTGAAAGGGCCGGGGCGCGCCGAGAGGCGCCCCGGGCCTGCCTGCGATCTACGGCCTGCTCTTCCGTCCACGCCTTCTGCGAGCCCGTGAACCCATTTCGGCTCCAACCATGTACATAGGCGTACGATGAAGACCGTGTCGGAGAACCGGTTCACCGCCGCGATGGCGCTCGCGTGCGCCGTCTCCTCGGTGGCCGGAGCGGCGCGCGCGGAAGACGCGCCGCCGACGCCGACCGAGATCTACGTGAAGATGCGCGCCGCGGTGAACGCGCTCCCGGTCCCGCCGTACGTCGCCTTCACGGAACAGGACGCCGGCGAGCAGAACGGACGCCTCATCGCCGACCGCATGCGCATCGTCACGCGCGTCGCCGACGGCCGCGTCTTCATCCGCCCGATCCTCGACCAGCTCGGAAACCCGTCGACCGCGCCGCCGCGCCCGGTGACCAGCGCCGTCTATCCCGGCACGATCATCGAACGCGTCGGCGAGTTTCCGCTAGCCGATTTCGGCCTGCGCCCGCGCCGCGCCGGGGCACGCCCCGGCATCTTCGAGGCACCCGGCACGCCGGAACCGGCGCCGTCCCCGAAC
>DATHLL010000400.1:0-2062 GCA_035488195.1 Candidatus Elarobacter sp.
GCCGCAAGGCACGATCGCACCCGTGGCTCATCCTTCGACAAGCTCAGGATGACAGTTCGGCGACGTCGTCGTCGGTGAGGGTGATCGATGCGGCCGCGATGTTCTCTTCCAAGTGGGCGATGGACGAAGTGCCGGGGATCGGTGCGATAACGGGCGAGCGGCGCAGGAGGTAGGCGAGCGCGATCTGGTGCGGGGTCGCGCCGTGCGCGCGCGCGACGCGCTCGAATGTCGCAGTTTGACGCGCGCCGAGACCGCCGAGCGGCGCCCACGGGAGATACGCGATGCGGTGCCGCTCGCAGTACGCGAGGACGTCGGCCTCCTCGGCGTCGTCGGAGCCGTCCGCGGCCAGACGGTTCTGGACCGAGACGATCTCGGTGATCCGCCGCGCGCGCTCGACTTGATCGACCGTGACGTTCGAGAGCCCGAGATGCCGAATCGTCCCGGCGCGCTGCAGCTCGGCGAGCGCGCCGACGGAATCCTCGAACGGCACCTTCGGATCGGGCGTGTGGTACTGCAGCAGGTCGATCCGCTCGAGCTTCAACCGGCGCAAGCTGCCTTCGACCGCTTCGCGCAGATGCTCGGGCCGTCCGTCGGGGACCCACTGTCCGGGACCGGGCCGCTGCCAGCCGGCTTTCGTCGCGATCACGAGCCCGGCGGGATAGGGGTGGAGCGCCTCGGCGATCAGCTCTTCGTCGACGTGCGGGCCGTACGAGTCGGCCGTGTCGATCAGGTTCACGTGCAGCTCCACGGCGCGCCGCAGCACCGCGTGCGCGGCGGCGCGGTCGCGCGGCGGACCCCACACGCCGGAGCCGGTGAGGCGCATCGCGCCGAAGCCGAGCCGGTTGACGATCAGGTCGCCGAGCGAGACGGTGCCGGCCGCGCCGGCGTCGAGAGTGCGCGCATCCATCCCGGCTCGTGTACCCGCGCGGCGGTCACGTCATCGTGACCGACTTCGTCACGAGATAGCCCTCGAAGCCTTCGGTGCCGCCTTCCGAGCCGTAGCCCGAGTCCTTCACGCCGCCGAACGGCATCTCGGCGAACGCGATCCCGAAGTGGTTGATCCCGATCATCCCCGACTCGATCCCGTTGGAGAGGGCGATCGCTTCGGAGAGATCCTGCGTGAAGGCGTACGCCGCGAGCCCGTACGGCAGCGCGTTCGCGCGCGCGATCGCTTCGTCGAGCTCCTTGTACGGCGTGATGACCGCGATCGGGCCGAACGGCTCCTCGGTGAGCACGCGCGCGTCGCCGGGGACGTCGCTGAAGACGGTCGGCGCGAAGAAATAACCGGGCGAGTCGAGCGCCGTGCCGCCGGTGTGCACCACACCGCCGCGCTTGCGCGCGTCTTCGACCAGGTCGCGGATCGCGCTGTGGCGGCGCTCGTTCGCGAGCGAGCCCATCTGCGTCTCGGTTTTGAGGCCGTGGCCGACGCGCAGCGACGACGCCTTCGCGGCGAACGCCTCGGTGAAGCGCTTCTCGATGCTTTCGTGCACGATGAAGCGTGTCGGCGAGACGCACACTTGCCCCGCGTTGCGGAACTTCGAGGAGACCGACATCGCGATGGCGCGGTCGACGTCGGCTTTTTCGCTGACGATCACCGGCGCGTGACCGCCGAGCTCGAGCGTCGCGCGCTTCAGCCCGTTGGCGGCGAGCCGCGCGAGGTTCTTGCCGACCGCGGTCGAGCCGGTGAACGAGATCTTGCGGACGATCGGCGAGGCGATGAGCGTCTCGGAGATGTGCGGCGGATCGCCGAACACGACGTTCACCACGTCGTCCGGCAGACCGGCGTCGCGCAGCGCGTCGACGAGCATCAGCGCCGTGCCGGGCGTCTCCTCCGAGGGCTTGATGATGATCGAGCAGCCGGCCCCGAGCGCGCCCGCGAGCTTGCGGCCCGGCGTGATCGCGGGGAAGTTCCACGGCGTGAACGCGGCGACCGGGCCGACCGGCTCGCGCAGCACCGTTTGGCGAACGGTCTCCGAGCGCGCCGGCACGACGCGGCCGTACGTGCGCCGGCCTTCCTCGCCGCACCACTCGATGATGTCCGCCGTCGCGATCACCTCGAGCC
>DATHLL010000401.1:0-6436 GCA_035488195.1 Candidatus Elarobacter sp.
CTTGTCGGCAGCGTATTCGTCGTAACGCGCGCGGTCGTAGCAGAGCGCGAGCCAGCAACGGCCGTCGACGATCGCGCCGGGCGCGAGGATCGCCGGCTCGCCGGGCGCGATCAGCGGAAAGGCGAGCAGCGTTCCGCCGGCGCCAACGTTGGTGACGGTGGCGGCAGCGCCGCCGACATCGTTCGCGGTCAGGGCGTTGGCGCGCGCGCGTTCGGCGAGCTCCGCGATGCGCACGGAGATGTCGTGCGGCGAGGCGTCGCGCGCGTCCGGGACGACCGGGACGACGAGGCCGCCGGGGATCTCGACCGCGACTCCGATGCGGTCGGCTTCGAGCGCCTGCGCGAACGCCTTCACGAAGAACGCCGTCCACGACGCGCCGCGACGTTCGATCCCGCTGACGTCGATCTGGCGCGCGCACGAGCCTTGCGCGATCGTCGCGCGCGCCTCGGTCATCCGTTCGGCGATGCGTCGGCGCATCGGCGTGAGCCCGCCGTTCGCGGGGCGCGCGGCGGCGTTCGGTGCCGCGATCGGGCGTGACACGGCGGTGTGCACGCCGGGCGGGGCCGTGTGCGGCGACGACGCGATCGGCGGCGCTGCAACGGTCGCACCTTCCGCGGCGTCCGCGGAATCGGGGGCCGCGGCGAAGCGCGCGAGGATCTGGCCGACTTCGGCGCGCTCGCCTTCCGGGACGAGGATCTCGGCGAGAACGCCGTCGTGCGGCGACTCGACGTCGGTGTTCACCTTGTCGGTCTCGACGGCGAAGAGCGGCTCGCCGCGTTTCACGCGATCGCCGGGGCGCTTGTACCAGGCGGAGACGGTGCCGTCGACGAGCGTGTCGGCGAGCTTCGGAAATTCAACGTGCATTGACGGGGTTCTCGATTGGCGCATCCTTCGACGAGCTCAGGATGACGTTGGGGTCGGGCGCGACATAGACGCGGCGAGGTTCCGCTGTGTCGCGGGTTTCGGCGGCGTTCTTGAATGCCGCCAAGAACCGGCCGACGTCGGCGCCGTCGACGGCGCGGTGATCGACCGCGCAGGCGACATAGGCGCGGCCGTTGCGGACGGCGCCGATGCGCACCGCGGCGCTCTGTCCCGGGCGGACGAACGGGATCGCGAGGTCGCTGCCGTTCGGACCGTAGTCGATCAGCGTGATCGTCCCGCGGCCGCTCGCCGGCGACGACGGGCCGAGGTCCAGATCGACGACCACCTCGTCGTGCTCGACGATCCCTGTCCAGGCGAACGTCGCGTTGCAGCGCGGGAACGCGCGGGCGGCTTCGACCAGCGCGTCGATCGCGAGGCGGGTGTGCTCCTCCGGAAGCTGGACCTCGACGACGCTGGACGCTTGCGGGATCGCCGGGTCGTACGCTGCGGCCGAGCCGCGCGATGATCTCTCGCCCTTCGACAGGCTCAGGGTGACGAGGGCGTCGCGGATCGTCGCGCGGTTCGGCAGGACCGCGTCTTCGAGGTTGTCGTCGACCGGGATGCCGGGGATGTCGGGCATCGCGACGCGGACCGGCGGGACGTCCAGGACGTCCGCTTCGGCGGCGAGCGCGCAGAGCTCCGCGCCGAGGCCCATCGTGATCGTGTCCTCGTGGACGACGCACAGACGGCGGGTCTTCGCGAGCGAGCCGAGGATCGTCTCGCGGTCGAGCGGCGCCAGCGTCCGCAGATCGATCACCTCGATGTCGATGCCTTCCGCGGCGAGTGTCTCGGCCGCGGCGAGCGACTCGTGCAGCATCATCCCCCACGCGATCACCGTCGCATCGCGCCCTTCGCGCGCGATCTTCGCTTTGCCGATCGGCACGACGTAGTCGCCTTCGGGAACCTCGCCACGGATCGCGCGGTACGTGCGCTTGTGCTCGAGCACCAGCACCGGATCGGGATCGCGGATCGCCGCGACGAGCAATCCCTTCGCGTCGGCGGGCGTCGACGGCGCGACGACCTTCAGCCCCGGCGCGTGCGCGTAGTAGGCCTCGACGCTTTGCGAATGGTACGGGCCGCCGCGGAACCCGCCGCCGTACGCGGTACGCAGCACCATCGGACACGACCAGTCGCCGCCGGTCCGCCACCGGATCTTCGCCGCCTCGCCGACCAGATGGTCCATCGAGGCGTGGATGAAGTCGGCGAACTGGATCTCCGCCACCGGCCGCAGCCCGCGCATCGCGAGCCCGACCGAGACGCCGGCAATCACGGTCTCCGCCATCGGCATGTCGACGACGCGCTCGGGACCGAACCGGTCGAACAAACCCTCGGTCGCACGGAACACGCCGCCGAGCTTCCCGACGTCCTCACCGAGGACGATCACACGCTCGTCGCGCGCCATCTCCTCCGCGAGCGCCTCGCGGACGGCCTCGATCACCGTCAGTTCGCGCAAGCGCGCTCCGCTCGGCATCGCAGGCGTCGCCGGATCAGGCATAGATATGTTCCATGACGGTCGACGGATCGCCCAACGGCTGCGCCTCCGCCCACTCCGCGGCTTCTTCCGCCGCCGCAGCGTTCTCCGCGTCGACGCGCGAGGCGAACTCCGCGTCCACCAGCGCTCGTGCGCGGGCGAGCGGATCGCGCGTCGCGCGCGCCTCGTCCAGCTCGGCGCGGTCGCGGTAGCGCGAGTCGTCGTCGTTCGAGGTGTTCGGCATGAAGCGCACGCAGGCGGCGTCGATCAGCGTCGGGCCCTCGCCACGGCGGGCACGTTCGATCGCTTCGCTCGCGGCGGCATACATCGCTTCGACGTCGGTGCCGTCGACCGCGATCCCCGGCATCCCGTAGCCTTCCGCGCGCGCCACGAGCGTCTCGGTCGCGTACTGGTCGGCGCGCTTCACCGACTGCGTCCACCCGTTCCGATGGATCACGAAGACGCACGGCAGCTCGTGGACCGCGGCAAGGTTCATCGACTCGTGCGCCTCGCCTTTCTGCGCGCCGCCGTCGCCGAACGCGATCACCGTCACGCTGCCGTCGCCGAGCAGTTTCGAGCCCCACGCGCAGCCGACGCCGTGCGAGCAGTGGTTCGGCTGCGGCCCCTGCTGCGAGAGCACGTGCAGCGCGCGCGACCCGAAGTGCGCGTACGGCTGGCGTCCCCGTGCGTTCGGATCCGAGGGCCGCGAGAAGAAACAGAGCATCACGTCGCGCGGCGGCATCCCGAGCGTCAGCAGCGCCGCGAGGTCGCGGTAATGCGGCGCGAGCCAGTCGACGCCCGCGCGCATCGCCATCGCATACCCTACGCCGATCGCCTCGTGCCCGCTGCACGGCACGGCGAAATGCGCGCGGCCCGCCCGCGCGAGCCGCCACATTCGCTCGTCGAGCGCCCGCGCGAGCGACAGCGCCCGGTACGCCGTCTCCCGCTGCGAAGGCGTCATTTCACCCAGTTGAACTTGCCGTTGTTCACTTGGGTGAGGACGATCGAGAACACCGAAAGGCCGTTGTGGTCGCCGCCGGACATGCGGAAGTTACCGGTGATCCCGGTGTAGTCGGTGTGCTCGAGCGCGTCGCGAACCTTGGCGCCCTCGGCGCTCTTGGCGCGCGCGATCGCGTTCTTCAACACGTAGACGCTGTCGTAGCCGAAGCCGCCGAAGATGCTGACCGGCGCGTCCTTCGGATAGCCCTTCACGAACGCGTCGATGTAGTGGGTCAGCAGCTTCTTCTGCGGGTCGTTGTTCGGGAGCTGGTCGGCGATGTTGATCTTCGTGCTCGCGATGTACGCGCCGTTCAGCGCCGCGCCGGCCTGCTGCGGGAACACGCCCGTCGCCGCGCCGTCCGAGTAGAAGACCGGCTGGCTCATCCCGAGCTCGCGGTAGCCCTTGATGATCACGGCCGCCGACGGCAGCGTCGTCCAGGCGACGATCGCCTGCGGGTTCGCGGCCTTGATGTGCGTGAGCTGCGTCGTCGCATCGCTCGCGCGCGCGTTGATCGCCTCGGCGTCGATCACGTCGAAGCCGAAGTTCTTCCCGGCGTCCTTGAAGTGCGAGAGCCCGGTTTTGCCGTAGTCGTCGTCGCGGTAGATCACGGCGACCTTCGTCAGGCCCTTCTTGCGCATGTAGACCTGCATCGCTTGCGCGACGTGGAAGTCGGTGATCGGCATCTTGAAGACCCAGCGCCGGTCGGCGACCGGCTCGATCACCTGCGCGCTCGACGCCAGCGAGATCAGCGGAACCTGCGCGGCCTGCGTGAGCGGGACCATCGCGAGCGAGGTCTGCGTCAGCGAGGAGCCGATGATCGCGACCGGGTGCTGGTCGAGCAGCTTGCGGACGTCGTTCACCGCGGTCGTCGGGTTCGACTCGTCGTCGAGGATCGAGGCCTGCAGCGGGTGGCCGTTCACGCCGCCCGCCTTGTTGATCTCGTCGACCGCCATCTGGATACTGTCGGCCTCGGGGCGCCCGAGCGTCGAGCCGGGGCCGCTTTCCGAGACGACCGCGCCGATCAGATACGGCTCGTTCGCCGCGCCGGCGGCTCGCGGCGGCGAGGCCGGGACGATCAGGAACGATGCGAGCGCCAGCGCGCCGAGACGTGCGATGAACCGGGTCATCTGAGCTCCTCTCGTGTAGTTCGGTTTATGCTGACGTTAAGGTGACGCCGCCGGTCATCCTTCGAGGTAGACGTTGCGCGCCGAGGCGGCCAGCTCGTCGGAGGTCTCGGTCCCGACGATGCGGCCGCGCTGCATCAGATAGGCGCGGCGGCAGATGCGCGCGGCGAGGCGCAGGTTCTGCTCGACCAGCACGATGGTGACGCCGCGCTCGGCGAGCCGCGCGAGCGCGCCGAAGATCTCGGCGCGGATCTTCGGGGCGAGCCCGAGGCTGGGCTCGTCGAGCAGCAGCAGCTCGGGCTTCGCCATCAGCGCGCGGCCGACGGCGACCATCTGCTGCTCGCCCCCGGAGAGCGATCCCGCGATCGCGTCGCGGTAGCGCACGAGCGGCGGGAAGAGCGCGAAGACGTCCGCGATGTCGGCTTCGAGCTCGGCGCGCTTCGCACGGCGCGCGTAGGCGCCCATCACGAGGTTCTCGCGCACGGTCAGCGGCGCGAAGATGCCGCGCCGCTCGGGGACGAGCGCGACGCGCCGGCTCGCGAGCTTCTCCGGCGGCGCGCCAGTCACGTCGGCGCCGTTCACGCGCACGCGCCCCGACTTCGGCGGAACGAGCCCGGTGATCGAGCCGACCAGCGTGCTCTTCCCCGCGCCGTTCGGCCCGACGATCGCAACGGTCTCCCCGCGCGCGACGGTGAGGCTGACGTCCCACAGCACCTGCACGCGCCCGCGGATCGTCGAGACGTTCTCCACCTCGAGCATCGCCGTCACGTCATGACCTCGAGCAACGCCCCAACGTCATCCTGAGCCTGTCGAAGGATGATCTTCACTCCAGCTCGTCTCCGATGTACGCGTCGACGACGACCGGGTCGGCGGCGACCTCGCGCGGCGAACCCTCCGCGATCTTGCGCCCGTGATCGAGCACGACGACGCGGTCGGCGGCGGCGAGCAGCTCGCCGACGGCGTGCTCGACGAGCAGCACCGCGACGCCGCTCGCGCGCGCGGCGCGGATCGAGTCGAGCACCGCGTGCACTTCGCCGGGATTCAGCCCGGAGAGCGGCTCGTCGAGCAGCAGCACCGTCGGCTCGACCGCGAGCGCGCGCGCCATCTCGAGCAGACGCTCCTCGCCGAACGCGAGCGACTCCGTCGCGCGATCGCCCATGTGCCCGATCCCCGCACGGTCGAGGAGCGCGCTCGCGCGCTCGCGCAACGCCGCTTGCGCGCGACGGCGTCCGGAACTGCCCGTTCCGCACGGCGCGAGCTCGCGCCACGGCGCCGGCGGATACGTCCCGCCGAACGCGCGCGCCGCGAGCGCGACCTCGATGCTCTCGCGCACCGTGAGCCCCCAGAACATCACCGGCGTCTGGAACGTGCGCGTCACGCCGAGCGCCGCGACGTCCTCGACCGCGCGGCCGGTGAGCCGCGTGCCGTTCAGCGAGACGTCGCCCGACGTGGGCCGCTGCACGCCGCTGATCACGTTAAACAGCGTCGTCTTCCCCGCGCCGTTCGGCCCCATCACGCCGAGCACTTCGCCGGTGCGCGCGGTGAACGTGACGTCGTCGACGGCGATGACGCCGCCGAAGCGCATCGTCACGCCGCGCACGTCGAGCGTCGCGCTCGCGGCCTGCGTTTGCGTCGCGGCCGCGGTGCTCACGCGCGGCGCACCGCGCGCCCGAGCAGCCCCTGCGGACGCAGCACGAGCACCAGCACGAGAATCAGGAACCCGACGCCCTGCTCCCAGCCCGTCGAGAGCAGACCGCCGGCGAGCTTCTCGACGATCCCGAGGACGAAGCCCCCGACGAGCGCGCCCGGCAGGCTGTCGAGCCCGCCGAGCACCGCGGCGACGAACCCGGCGAGGCCGAGCGTGAGCCCCATGTCGTACGTCGCGCTGGTGATCGGCGCGACGACGACGCCGCCGAGACC
>DATHLL010000402.1:0-4318 GCA_035488195.1 Candidatus Elarobacter sp.
GAAGGCGCGGCTCGAGGCGATCCGCGAGTTCACCCATCTCGGCAGCGGCTTGCAGATCGCGATGCGCGACCTCGAGATCCGCGGCGCCGGCAACCTGCTCGGCGCGGCGCAGTCGGGGTTCATCGGCGCGGTCGGCTTCGAGACGTACGTGCAACTCCTCGCGGAGGCGATCGCCGACCGCAAAGGTGTCGCGCACGCGCGCGAGGACGCGCGCGAGGCGGTGATCGACGTGAAGCTCGACGCCTACGTCCCGGACGACTACGTCCCGCAGGTCTCGCAGAAGATCGCGATCTACCAGCAGCTCGCCGCGGCGCGGACGCTGCCGCAGGTCGACGAGGCCGTCGCCTCGGTGCGCGACCGGTTCGGCCCGCCGCCGCCGGAGTTCGACGCGCTGGTCGAGATCACGCGGCTGCGCGTGATGGCGCTCGAGGCCGGCGTGACGCGCGTCGTGATCAACGAGCAGCGGCTCACGCTCGGCGTCGGGAGCGGCTTCCGGCTCGACCCGGCCTCGATCCCGAAGCTCCAGTCGATCAGCAAGAACAAGTTCCGCTTCGGCGAGGGGAAGATCACGATCGATCTCCCGGCCCGCTCCGCCGCCGACCAGCTCCCGACCCTGCACGCGCTCCTCGAGGCGCTCGGATGATCCGTTCGCACCCTTGACGCGGGGGACGTCGTTCGGCTAGGTTGTCCCGCATGGGTGAGGATCGTCTGCCGGGGGACGAACGGCCGGAATGCTGCGGGCACGAACGCCGGCTGCACACGCCGACGTGCCAGCACTACGTAGCGGGGACGCGGCTCGAGCCGCCGAGCGTCTGCGGCTGCGACGGGAAACCGCGGGACCCGTCAGATCGCCCAGACGTCTCCGGATAGCTGCCGCGGGGCGACTCTCCCGCGATACGCACCCGTGATCGCGGAGAGATTCGCATCCGCCGAGGAGCTGCGGTCCTCGGCGGCCAGTGCGATCATGACGTCGGTGACGTCGGCGTCCCACTGGCGCCCGCGCCCATCGGTGAGCGCCGCGATCGCCTCGCCGTACGAAAGCGCACGGCGGTACGGACGGTCGCTCACCATCGCGTGGAAGGAGTCGGCGACACTGACCACCCGCGACTCCAAACTGATCTCTTCGCCGCGCAGCCCTTGCGGGTAGCCGCGGCCGTCGACCCACTCGTGATGCGTCCGGACGATCGGCGCGTAGGGCGCCAGCGCCGGGATCTGCGAGAGGATCTCCGCACCCGCCTCCGGGTGCTGCTTCATGATCTCCCACTCCGCCGCGGTGAGCGCGGTCGGCTTGGCGAGGATCTCGTCGGGGACGCGAATCTTCCCGATGTCGTGCAGGATCGCCGCGCGGACGATCCGCTCGACCCGCGGCGGGGCGAGCTCCATGCGGCCGGCGATGCGGCGAGCCCATTCGCCGGTCGCGCGGGAGTGCGTGCAGGTCGCGTCGTCACGGGCGCGGAGCATCGCGAGGAGGCTCTCGATCGCGGTGTGCGTCGCCGGCTCGCTGCTCTGCGCGAGGTCTTCCTGCGCGTGCGGGACGGCGCGCGACTTGACGATCTCGAGGAAGACGACGATCGTCGCGAGGTCGGCGTGCTCGGCGTGGGCGAGCTCTTCGGCGGCTTGGCAGGCGGTCTCGATCATCGCGACGACCAGCGGCGCCGGGTGCGCGTGGCGCACCATCCGCGACCAGTGGACGACGATGTCGGGCGAGCTCTCGGCGATCGCAGTCGCGAGCGCGTGGACGAGGGTGCGCACGACCAGCGGCGAGACGCGGACGTCTCCGTGGCGGCGCATGCGCGCGACGATGTCGTTGGTGACGTCGATCCGTCGTTCGCGAAGGACCTCCGCGATGTGCGCGCGGCCGCTGTGCGGATCGTGCCGATCGTCGTCCCGCATCGCGCTCCTGCTCTTTCTCGCCCTAGACCGCGTACGCTGTGCGGAGCTTGCCGTCGAGATCGCGCCGCAAGCCCGCGAACGCGTCCCGCTCGATCTGTGCGACGCGGCGGACGACGTCGTGCAGCCCTGCACGCGGCAGCTCGTCCATCTCGTCGATCACCGCTTGTCCGGCGGCCGCCAGCACGTCGTCGACGTCGGGGCACACGGCTTCGGTGCGGTGGAGGAACTCGCGCAGCGGCTTGATGTCGGCACCCGCGAGAACGTCGCGCACCAGGGACGTCGCCGACCGCACGAGACGCATGTTCTCCGGCGTGGGCATCATCGAGGTGCAGGTCTGAATGAATAGCTTGGTCTTGTCGACCGGGAAGCTATCCGTAGCGAGTTGATACATCTGGCTCTTGCCTACATGGTGGGCGGCGGCAGGTTCAGGATACCGTGACCTGACGCAAGCAGATTGATGAGGCTCAAGACGAAGGTCGCGACGGCGGGCATAATATGTACTCTCCTCGGGGGCGGGAAGTGAGCACAGCATATCCGCCGCCCGGTCGGCACGCATGGGGCGTATACCTCATCAGCGCCGAAAACCCGCATTCCGGCGCGGTTTTTCACCTTCCGCGAGTTATCGCGTCAGGCGTAGATGCCGAGATCGCGAGCGCGCTCGACGGCTTGCGTCCGGTTCGCGACGTGCAGCTTCGCGTAGATGTTCCCGACTTGTCGCTCTACCGTCTTCTTGGACTTACCAAGCGAGAGCGCAATGGTCGCGAGCGTCGTCCCCGACGGGAGCGCTTTGAGCACTTCGATCTCGGCGGCGGTCAAGCCGTGACTCGGGCGCAGCCGCCCCGCCAGCCGAACCGCGACGTTCAAGAACTTCGCGTAGCCGCGCATCAGCGCCGGAGTCCGCTCTTCGTCCATCCCGTTCGCGTCGATGATCCCGGCGAAGATCTGGTCCGGGTCGACCGAACGTGACAGCGCGCGGCGACCGCGAACGCCGTCTCCCAAGACGATGCAGACCGCCGCGGCGACGATCCGGGCGAAATGCCGCCGCCGTGCGTCGAGCAGCGGCTCTTTCCCCGAACGGTCCGAGGTCTCGCTGATCGCGCGGCGCGCGAGGCGCCGAGCGAGGTCCGTGTGCCACGCCGAAAGCGCCGCGACCGCGAGCAGCGCATCGCAGAGCGAGCGCTCCGGAAGCGAGAGCCCCTCGGCATTGCGCACGGCCTGCAACGAGACGCGCACGGCGTCGAAGCGGCCTGCCCACCCGTGGGCCAGAGCGTCGGCGATGGTGTGCACGAACCGCTCGCGGTAGAACTGCTCGTTGCGCGGATTCGCCAAGAGCCGCGCGCGCAGCGACATGACGCGCCGTTCGTCGCCGGCCTCGGCCGCGATGTCGAGCTGCGAGAGAACGCCGAAGTGCTCCATCGAGGCGTCTTGGGCGAGATGCGCGTTCATCGTCATCTTCCGCGCGTAGAACCGCGCCAAGTCCTGGTCGCCGGCCCAGTCGTGCGCGAGGACGTACAGCACCGAGTACGACAGCGCGGCGTTGCGGTGCGACTCGAGACGCTCGAAGTAGCGTGCCGCTTCGAGACCGCGATCCTGCGCCTCGCCGAAGTCCTCTCGGTAGAACGCCGCCGTCGCCGTCCGGCCCAGCACCCGGCCGACGATCGTCGGGTTCTCGACGGTCCGACCGAGCTCGAGCGCCTCGCGCGCGTACCAGGCGCTCGCGGCGTCGTTCCCGGTGCGCGCCGCGGCGACCGCGCGCACGGCGACGAACGCCGGCGTCAGCTCGGGCGCCGCACCTTCGATCGAGTCGAGCGCTTCGCGCGCTTCGTCGAGCTGGTTGGTGTTGATCAGCAGCGGGATCAAGAAGTCGAGCAGGTACTCCCGCGTCCTGCCGTGCGCGTGCGCGATGCCGCGTTTGAGCAGCGAGATCGCGCCCGGGATGTCCGCCGTCGTCACGGCTCGGAGCGCCCGCAGGCCGATCGCGACCGGATGCCGGATGCGCGCGGACGCGGGGAACCGCGCGAGCGCCGCATCGATGTCGGCCCGCTGCCCGTCCGCCGCGACCTGATAGAAGCGCTCGAGCGAGAGCACGTCGTGTTCCTGCCCGTCCGTCATCGCCCGATCACGCGCGGAAGCCGCGCCCTCGTGATGCGCGACACCCTCCACTGCGCACGAGCGCGACACGCCGCCGTACGTTCCGGCGCGCCCTCCATCCCCGACAGGATTACCGGCCTCGGGTCGAACTCCTGTGTCGCTCGCTTGCTCAGGATGCGGCGCGTACCGTTCCAACGGCCTCAGTCGACGATGACGGCCGTTTCGACCGCCGTTCCGGGGCGGAAGACGCACGTGCCGGCGCTCTTCGGGAGGGCGATGCGGATCGGGACGCGCTGCGCGACCTTCACGAAGTTCGTCGGCGCGGAGAGCGTCG
>DATHLL010000403.1:0-2521 GCA_035488195.1 Candidatus Elarobacter sp.
GGCGGGTCCGGCGCGAGCGGGTTCGGATCGAAGACGGTGCCGCCGCCGAGCAGCCCGTCGTCGTCGATCCCGAAGATGTAGATCAGCGTCCGCTTCGGCGTGATCAGCAGATACTGGTACGACGAGACCGGCGCGCGGCGATCGACGTTCACGAGCCGGTACATGCGCGGGCCGAACCGCGCCAGGTCGCGCAGCGCCGCTTGATAGCGCGGCAGGCGGAGCGATGCGCGCGAACTCGCGCGCATCTTCGAGAGATCGATCTTGCCGGCGATCGCGTCCTCGAGCCATTGCCGCGCGAGCGCATCGGTCTGCGGATTCGAGTACGGGATCGGCGTCGGCGATGCGGACGGCCGCGCGGACGGCGTCGCGGCGGGGAGTCCGGGCTGCGACGGAGCGGGATTCCCCGCAGCCGCCGGCGCCGGGCCGCTCGGCGCCGGAGTCGACGTCGCGACCGGCCGCGGTGCCGAGGCCACGGTCAGATACACGGCGTTCAGAATCGGGTTGTACGAGGGGGGCTCTTGGTTCGTCAGCACGATCACGTCGATCCCGTCCTCGACGAAGCGCGCGTCCTGCGTCCCGAATCCCGTCGTGTCGCCGCCGTGGAGCACGACGTGCTTTCCGCCCGGAATGCTCTGCAGGAACAGGCCGAACCCGTAGTGCGTGTCGCTGCCGTCCGCGAGCTTGAACGAGGTGTGCATCATCTCGCGCGACGAGGCGGAAAGCAGCGTCCCGCGATCGATCGCGTTGTTCCACTTCTCGAGGTCCGCGAGCGTGCTCTCGATCGCGCCGGCGCCGGAGAACCACGAGTAGTCGAGGTGGTCTTCGTGCTCTTGCTCGCCCATCGCGAACCGCGAGTAGCCGGTCGCGCGATCGGTCTCCACGACCGTCTCGTCGCCGATCCGCGTGCGCGTCATTCCGAGCGGCGTGAAGATCTTCGTGCTCAGGAAGTCCTCGTAGCGCATCCCGGAGACGCGCTCGATCATCCGCGAGAGGATGACGTAGCCGGTGTTCGAGTACTGCCATTTCGTCCCCGGCTTGAAGCCGAGCGGACGCGCGACGACGCTGTCGATGATCTCCTCGTTCGTCGCGGGGCGCGCGCCGAGCAGGTCGAATCCGGGAGCTCGGTGTACTCCGCGTATCCGCCGGTGTGCGTGAGCAGGTTGCGAACCTTCACCTCGTCGCCGTGCGGGATCCCGGGCAGATAGCGCGCGACCGGCGCGTCGACGTCGATCTTGCCCTGGTCGCGCAGCATCATGATCGCCGCCGCGGTGAACTGCTTGGTGTTCGAGCCGATCCCGTACAGCGTGTCGGCGTCGGCCGGGACGCGGTCGTCGAGGTTGCGGTAGCCGTACGCCTTCGCGAAGACCAGCCGGCCGTTCTTCGCGACGCCGATCGCGACCGACGGCGTCGCCTTCCGCTCGATCACGGTCGCCGCGATCGTGTCGATCGCCGCGGTCTGCGCGGCGGTCAGCGCATCGGTCGCCGCCGCAGCGCCGGCCGGCCCGCCGGGAGGGGCCGCCTGCGCCGAAGCGGGGGAACCGAAAGCGAGCGCCGCGGCGAAAGCCGTGCTCGCGATACGAAAGCCCGTCATACGCTGGGTCCTACAGCGGATCACGTGCCGATGTTTCGCGGCTCGACGAGCACCCGCTCGGTCCGGGCGGCTCGGTGGTGGGAGGCGCGCGGGGCGAACCGAAGTGAGCGGCGTGAGCGCCCGCGATCTCAACGCCAGCGGCATCCCGCTGCGGCCGTTCTACGAGGAGCCCGACCCGCCGGTCCGGCGTGCGCCGCCCGGCGAGTTCCCGTACACGCGCGGGATCCGGCGCGACATGTACCGCGGCCGCCATTGGACGATGCGGCAGTACGCCGGCTTTGCGACCGCCGCGGAATCGAACGAGCGCTATCGCTACCTGCTCGCCAACGGCGTGACCGGACTCTCGGTCGCGTTCGACCTGCCGACGCAGCTCGGCTACGACTCCGACGCGCCGCAGGCGCGCGGTGAGGTCGGAAAGGTCGGCGTCGCCATCGACACGATCGAGGACGTGGAGACGCTCTTCGACCAGATCCCGCTCGACCGGGTGACCGTCTCGATGACGATCAACGCGCCGGCGTCGATCCTGCTGGCGTTCGTGCTCGCGGTCGCGCGGCGGCGCGGGATCCCGTTCGAGAAGCTCGGCGGGACGGTGCAGAACGACGTCCTCAAAGAGTACGTCGCGCGCGGGACGTACATCTACCCGCCCGGCCCGTCGATGCGTTTGGTCACCGACGTGATGGCGTACTGCGCCGATCACGTCCCGAACTGGAACACGATCTCGATCTCCGGCTACCACATCCGCGAAGCCGGCTCGACGGCGCTGCAGGAGATCGCGTTCACGCTGGCCGACGCGAAGGCGTACCTGCGCGCGGCGCAACAGGCGGGGCTGGACGTCGACACGGTCGCGCCGCGCATCTCCTTCTTCTGGAACGCGCACAACGACTTCTTCGAGGAGATCGCGAAGTTCCGCGCCGCGCGCACGCTGTGGGC
>DATHLL010000404.1:0-2061 GCA_035488195.1 Candidatus Elarobacter sp.
GCCGTCGCCGGTCAGCGTCGTGCGGGCGTCGAGGAGGATCCACTCGTCGTGCGGGTAGCGCTGGATCGCGACGGAGAGCGAGGGTGGGACGAACATCCACTCGCGCATCGGCAGCTCGCCGCTGATGCCGTTCGCGGCGTCGGCGACGATCAGCGCTGCGTCCAGCGTGCGGCGCGGCTCGCCGGCGATGAGCGGGAGGCGCGGGCGCATCCAGACGGTGGCCGGGCCGGGTTCGCCGGTGCCGCCGTGCACGCTGCGCCATTCGACCGCGCGCCCGTAGCCGAAGCGCCGCAGCCACGGCGGCGAGGGCTGTTCAGCCGGGAGCAGTGGGACCGGATCGGGCGGCGTCGCTCCGGGCGGGACGCTGCCCTCGGCTTGCGTCGCGATCCGCCAGATGCGCGTCGAGACGATGTCGCGGCCGCCGCTCTCCATCGTCGCCTCGAGCAACTCGATGCGGCGACCCGGGCGAAGCACGCGCGTCCGCACGCGCAGCGTCGCGATCGGGATCGGTCCGAGGAACTCCGAGGCGACGCGCGCGACGCGCATCTCGTCGCGCGGATGCGCTTCGCAGACCGCGCGCGCGAGCAGCGCGCTCGGCGGGCCGCCGTGCTGGAGCCGCTCGTCCCACGGGCTCATCGTCGCGGCCGTCGCGGCGAACGTCTCGGCGTCCAGCCGTTCGTAGAAGGCGGCTGGAAGATCGGCGGCTTCGGTCACCCCGCGGTGTACGCGGTCGCCCGCAGCTTCGCCCGCAAGTACGCCTGTTCGGCCTCGTTCTGGGTGAGGGCCAGCGCGGCGCAATACGCGTCGTGCGCTTCCGCGGTTCGCTCGAGCCGTGCGAGCGCGTCGGCGCGGGCGACGTGATAGAGATGGTACGACGCGAGCGGCTCGCCCGCGAGGGCGTCGAGCGCTGAGAGCGCGGCCGCGGGGCCGTCCGCGAAACCGATCGCGATGGCGCGGTTCAGCGCGACCACCGGTGAGGGCGCGACGCGGTTCAGGTGGTCGTAGAGCTCCGCGATGCCGTGCCAGTCGACGGCGTCCGCCGAGGCGGCGGAGGCGTGCGCGAACGCGATCATCGCCTGGAGCTGATACGGCCCCGGCGCGCCGCGGCGGTTCGCGCGCGCGAGCACCGCGGTCGCCTCGTCGATCTCCGCGCGGTTCCACGACGTGCGGTCTTGGTCGGGGAGCGCGACCAGCGTTCCGTCGGCGCGCACGCGCGCCTCGCGGCGCGAGTCGTGATAGAGCATGAGCGCGAGCAGTCCCATGACCTCGGGCTCGTCTGGCATCAGCGAGAGCAGCACGCGCGCGAGGCGGATCGCTTCGTCGCAGAGCTCGCGCCGCACGAGCCGGTCGCCGCTCGAGGCCGCGTAGCCTTCGTTGAAGATCAGATAGAGCACCGCGCACACGTCGGCGAGCCGTTCGGCGAGCCGCTCCGCCGGCGGGACGTCGAACGGGATCGCCGTCTCGCGGATCTTGCGCTTCACGCGCACGAGCCGCTGCGCCATCGTCGCGTGCGGGACGAGGAAGGCGTCGGCGATCTCCTCGACGGTGAGCCCCGCCAGCGTCCGCAGCGTCAGCGCGATGCGCGCCTCGATCCCGAGCGCGGGATGACAGCACGCGAAGATCAGGCTCAGCCGGTCGTCCGGCACGGCGCCGTTCGCTTCGTTGTCGTGCGCTTCGCTCGACGGCGCGTGCGCGTGCGACGGCTCCAGGGCCGCGAGGCGCTGCAGCTTCTCGCGGCCGATGCGCTCGCGGCGCAGCCGGTCGATCGCGCGGTTGCGCGCCGTCGCGAGGATCCATGCCGACGGGCGGGCGGGGAAACCGTCGCGCGGCCAGCGCTGCAGCGCCGCGAGATACGCGTCTTGCAGCGCGTCCTCGGCGAGCGCGATGTCGCCGACCGCGCGCGAGAGGGTCGCGAGCGTCCTTCCGCCGTCCGCGCGGAAGCACGCCGCGACCCGCGCCGCGGTATCAGCCTCCGAGATCGACAATCGGACGGACCTCCACCGATCCGTCCTTCGCACCCGGGCACATCTTCGCCGCCTCGATCGCGCCGTCGAGCGAGGG
>DATHLL010000405.1:0-2718 GCA_035488195.1 Candidatus Elarobacter sp.
CCGTACTCCTTGAGCGCCGAGCCGCACCCGGCCGCGCTGATCACGTACACGTCCGCGCCGCTCCGCTCGAACGCCTCGATGTTCCGCTTGGCGAGCTCGCGGCCCAGCGGCATCTCTCCCGCGTGGATCGTGATCGCGCCGCAGCAGCCTTGTCCGCGCGGCACGACGACCTCGACCCCGGCGGCGTTCAGCACGCGCACCGTCGCCTCGTTCCACTCCGCGAACGCGACGTGCATGATGCAGCCCGCGTGCAGGAACGCCGTCGCGCGCGCGTTGTCATCCTGAGCCTGTCGAAGGACCGGCGGCGTGAACTTTTGACCGCGCGGAACGAAGAAGCGATCGGAGATCCGCGGCGCGATCGCCTCGACGTCCTGCAGGCCCAGCGCGCGCAGGATCCCCGTCCGGCGCACGAGACCGCGCAACCCGCTGCGCTGGTAGAACCGCAGGGACCACGCGGCGATCCGCATCAGCCACATCGTCTGGAACAGCCGCCCGATCAGCACGGCGCGCCCGAGCCGCGCCCACCACGAGCGCACCGGATCCTGCGCGCGGACGATCTGCGTGCGCGCGGGCTCGAGGATCTTCCCGTACTCGACGCCGGACGGACAGACCGCTTCGCACGCGCGGCAGTCCAGACATTCGGACATCTGGTGCACGAAGCCGGGGCTCAGCAGATCGAGCCGCTCCTCGGCGACCGCCTTGATCAGCGCGATCCGCCCGCGCGGCCCCGACGTCTCGACCAGCGTCTCGACGTAGGTCGGACACGTCGGCAGACACAGCCCGCAGCGCACGCAGCGGTCGAACACGTCGGACGGCGGAACGTCGGGCGCGACGAACCCGCGGACCGCGTGCTCGAGAACCGGCTCGGCGGCCTGTCCGGCCGCCGGGGCGCCGTGTTCGGTCTCTCGGTCGGCCGGTTCGATCACGATGACCCCGGGTTCGCGGGCGCGAAGCGGCCTCCATGCAGGTCCGTTCCTCGTCTCCGCTTCGCTCCGCTGCGGTACGGACAGAAGCCGTCGACCCGATGCGAGCACGAAGTTCGGTGGTGGTCGACGGGCGCGACCGCGCCGCCGCGCGCTCGTTCTACCACGCCGTCGGCTTCAACGACGAGGACCTGTCGAAGCCGCTGGTCCTGATCGCGAACACCTGGACCGACGCGATGCCGTGCAACTTCGGGCTGCGCGCGCTCGCCGATCACGTGAAGGCCGGCGTGCGCGCGGCCGGCGGGACGCCGATGGAGTTCAACACGATCGCGATCTCCGACGGGATCACGATGGGGACCGAGGGGATGAAGGCCTCGCTCGTCTCGCGCGAGATCATCGCCGACTCGTTCGAGCTGGTCGCGCGCGGCTACGGCTTCGACGCGATGGTCGCGCTCGTCGCGTGCGACAAGACGATCCCCGCCGCCGGGATGGCGCTGCTGCGCCTCGACATCCCCGGCATCGTGCTGTACGGCGGCTCGATCGCTCCGGGCCGCTACAAGGACCGCGATCTCACCATCGGCGACGTCTTCGAGGCGATCGGGCAGCACGCCGCCGGAACGATCGACGACGCCGAGCTGCGCGCGATCGAGTACGCGGCGTGCCCGGGCGCCGGCGCGTGCGGCGGACATTTCACCGCGAACACGATGGCGACGGTGTTCGAGTTCCTCGGCCTGTCGATGGTCGGCAGCGCGAGCCCCGGCGCGACCGACCCGCGCAAGGAGAAAGAGGGCTACCGCGCCGGCGTCACCGTGATGGAGATGCTGCGCAGCGGCCTGACGCCGCGCAAGCTCGCGACGCGCGCCGCGTTCGAGAACGCGATCGCGGCCGCCACCGGAACCGGCGGCTCGACGAACAGCGTGCTGCACCTGATCGCGATGGCGCGCGAAGCCGGCGTGCACCTCACGCTCGAAGACTTCGAGCGCATCTCCGAGCGCACGCCGATCGTCGCCGACCTGCGTCCCGGCGGGAAGTACGTCGCGCTCGACGTCGACCGCGCCGGCGGGATCCAACTGATCGCGAAGCGGATGGTCGAAGGCGGTCTGGTCGACGGCGACACCCTCACGCCGAGCGGGCGTCCGTTGCGCGAGGAAGTCGCGAGCGCCGCCGAGACGCCGGGCCAGCAGGTCGTCGCGACGGCGGAACGTCCGTTCAAGCAGAAGTGCGGGCTGCGCATCCTGCGCGGCAACCTCGCGCCGGACGGCGCGGTGGTGAAGGTCGCGGGACACGAGCCCTGGCTGCTCTCGGGCCGCGCGCGCGTCTTCGAGCGCGAGGAGGACGCGATGCACGCGGTCGACGCGCGTTCGGTGGAGCCGGGCGACGTCGTCGTGATCCGCTACGAAGGCCCGAAAGGCGGCCCCGGGATGCGCGAGATGCTCGGCGTGACCTCCGCGATCGTCGGGCAAGGTCTCGGCGATTCGGTCTCGCTCGTCACCGACGGCCGCTTCAGCGGTGCGACGCGCGGGCTGATGGTCGGCCACGTCGCGCCCGAGGCGTTCGCCGGCGGCCCGCTCGCCGCGGTGCGCGACGGCGACACGATCACGATCGACGTCGAGAACGGCCGTCTGCAGCTCGAGATTCCGGACGACGAGATCGCCGAACGGCTGCGCGCGTGGCGCGCGCCGCAGCCGCACTACGCCGGCGGCGTCTTCGCGAAGTACGCCGCGCTCGTCTCGTTGGCGTCGGAAGGCGCCGTCACGCGCGTCCCGTGATCGCGCTGCGCTGCGCGGGCTGCGCC
>DATHLL010000406.1:0-3735 GCA_035488195.1 Candidatus Elarobacter sp.
CTGCGCGTAGCGCAGCGCGCCGACTCCGCGCGCGCCGCGCCGGTGTTCTGAGGAACGTGAACAAGATCGAGAAGACCGAGGCGGAGTGGCGGGCGGAGCTTTCGCCGGAGCGGTATGCGGTGCTGCGGCAGGCGGCGACCGAGCGGGCGTTCAGCGGGGCGCTGTACCACAATCACGACGAGGGGACGTACGCGTGCGCGGCGTGCGGGAACGTGCTGTTCTCCTCGGCGACGAAGTACGAGAGCGGGAGCGGGTGGCCGAGCTTCTGGGCGCCGGAGGACCGCAAGAACGTCGAGCTCGTCGAGGACCGCTCGCACGGGATGGTCCGCGTCGAGGCGCGCTGTGCGGCCTGCGGCTCGCATCTCGGGCACGTCTTCGACGACGGCCCGGCGCCCACGGGAGAGCGCTACTGCATGAACTCGCTCGCGCTCGAGTTCACGCCGAAGACCGAGGGCTGAACCTTTGCCCGCCACCGTGCGACCAAGCGGTGTGGAAGGGCAATGATCGACGCCGACGACCGACGCTTGCTGGAGCGGATCGCCCGACGCGACCGGGTCGCGTTCGAGACCTTCTTCCGCGCGCTCGGCGGGGCCGTCCAACGGTTCGTCCGCGATCTCGTGCGCGACGACGGACTGGCTGAGGAGTTGACGAGCGACGTGATGGTCGAGGTTTGGCGGAGCGCCGGGAAGTTCGGCGGCCGCTCGCGCGTGCGGACGTGGGTGTTCGGGATCGCGCATCACAAGGCGATCGACGCGCTGCGCAAGCGGCGCGCGACGCTGGTCCCGCTCGACGAGCTGCTCGGCGCCGCGAGCGACGCCGAGAGCCCCGAGACGGCCGCGCTGCGCGCCGACGAGCGCCGCCGTCTCGACGACGCGCTCGGCTCGCTGAGCGCCGACCACCGCGCCGTGCTCGAGCTCGCGTTCGTCGAAGGGTTCTCGCAGAGAGAGATCGCCGAGATCGTCGCCTGCCCGGTCGCGACGGTGAAGACGCGCGCGTTCTACGCCAAGCAGCGGCTGCGCGACGCGCTCGCGACCGCGGAGCCGCGCTCGTGACCGATCACCAGATCGCCGAGCTCCTTCCGTTCTACGCGAACGGGACGCTCGACGGCGCCGAGCGCGCCCGCGTCGAAACCGAGCTGGCGAGCTGCACGAGCTGCGCCGCCGAGCTGCGCGAGCTCCAGTCGCTCGGCGTCGCGCTGAAAGCGCGCGCCGGCGACGCGCCGCCGCTCGCGCAGCACGTCATCGACGACGCGCTCGCGCGCGTCTCGGTCGCACCGGTGTCGAACGCGGCGATCACGCTGCGCACCGCGTGGTGGGGGACGCCGGCGCGCTACGCGACCGCGGCCGCGCTGGTCGTCGGCGTCGGCGCGGCCGCAGCGGCGGCGTATCACGCGCACGAAGCGGAGATCGCGCGCACGACGGCCGGGGTCGTCGCGACGACCGCGGACCGGACGACGACGATCTTCCGCGTCACGCCGGCGCCGAACGGCACGGCGGTCGCGACGAAGACCGCCGCCGGTCAGGTCGCCGCGAACCCCGCGCCCGCCGCCGTCGCGCAGCAAAACGCGAGCGAGTCCGCGCCGACGGTCGCGAAGCGGCACCGTCTCGCGAAGAAGGCGCGGCTGGAGCTGCTCGTGCGCGACGTCGAGCGGTCGCTGAAGCAGGCACAGTCGGTCGTCCGCGACGCGGGCGGCGACGTCGTCGCGCTCGAGGACTCGAGCCCGCGCACCGACGAGTCGGTGCACGAGGCGAAGCTCGACGTCGAGGTTCCGGCGAACGCGCTCGACGCGACGCTCGACCGGCTCGCGACGATCGGCACCGTGCAGAACCGCGCGATCGACGCGGACGACGTCGACGCGGCGATCGTCGACGAGGAGGCGCGTCTGCGCAACCTCCGGCGCGAGGAAGCCGACCTGCGCAAGCTGATGGACAAGGGCGGGAAGGTCGACGAGATCCTCACCGTTCAGCAGAACCTCAGCGACGTGCGCGGTCAGATCGAGCAGCTCGACGCGCAGCACGCGCACGACCTGCACCGCGTCGCGACCAGCACGATCTCGCTCGCGCTCACCGAGGACCGCCCGAACGCCGTCCCCGCGAAGCCCGGCCCCACGGCGCGGATCGACGGCGCCTGGCACAGCGGCCTCAACGCGCTCGCCGACACGGTCGTGATGCTGCTGACGACGATCGTGTGGTGCGTCGCCTACGCGCCGTTCCCGCTCGCGCTCGGCGGCCTCGCCTTCCTCGCGACGCGCCTGTTCAAGAAGCGCGCCGCCGCGGCGTAGCCGCTACTGCATGTTCGGGTCGAGTGCGTCGCGCAGGCCGTCGCCGAGATAGTTGATCGCGAGGACGGTGACCAGGATGCAGAGACCCGGGAAGATCGCCGCCCACGGTGCGACCGTGATGTTCGACTGGGCGTTCGCGAGCATGTTGCCCCACGACGCCGTCGGCGGCTGGATCCCGAACCCGAGGAACGAGAGCGTCGACTCCAGGATGATGACGTTCGCGACCTCGAGCGTCGCCTGCACGATGATCGGCGCGACGGCGTTCGGCAGCAGGTGCCGGAAGATGATCCGCCCGTCGCGGTTGCCGAGCGCCCGCGCGGCCTCGGCGAACTCGCGCTCGCGCAGCGAAAGGAACGAGGCGCGGACGAGGCGCGCGACCGCGGGCCAGGAGAGGCCGCCGATGATCAGCACGATCACGCCGAAGTTCAGCGCCGCCTTCTGCGAGGTGCCCGCGACGATCGCGGTGATCACGAGCAGCAGCGGGAGCAGCGGGATCGAGAGCACCACGTCGGTGATGCGCATGATGATGAAGTCGATCCAGCCGCCGTAGTACCCGGCGACCGCGCCGAGGACGGTCCCGATCGTGATCTCCATGATGACCGCGAACAGCGCGACGGTCAGCGAGATCCGCGCGCCGAACATCAGCCGCGCGAGCAGGTCGCGGCCGTTCTCGTCGGTGCCGAGGATGTGCCCGGCGACGCCCGGCGCGAGCGGATAGCCTTGCCAGTGCACCTGGTCGATGAAGTTCGGGTCGGCCGGCGTGAGCCAGGTCGCGAGGATCGCGATCAGCCCCATGATGACGATGATCACGGCGCCGATCAGCGCCGGCTTGTGGCGGCGGAAGCGCCGCCAGACGGTGTTCTTGGACGGCGCCGTCTCTTCGGCGGCGACGGCGGTCCCCGGGGTCAGCGGAAGCGATGCGGCCATGCTAGGTGTACTTCACTCGCGGGTCGAGCCACGCGTAACAGATGTCGGCGACGAGGTTGAAGAAGATCACCAGGAACGAGACCATCATCATGTAGCCCATCAGCAGCGCGAAGTCGAACTGCTGCAGCGCGTTGTAGAACAGCCGCCCCATCCCGGGCCAGGCGAAGATCGTCTCGGTGACGACCGCGCCGGCGACGAGGCCGGGGAGCGAGAGCGCGATGACGGTGACCAGCGGGATCAGCGCGTTCTTGAGGCCGTGCTTCATGATGACCGCGGTTCGCGAGACGCCCTTCGCCGCGGCGGTGCGCATGTAGTCGGTGCGAATCACCTCGAGCATCGAGCTGCGCATGAAGCGGCTGAACGTCGCGATGTAGAGCAGCGAGAGCACCAGCGTGGGGAGGATCAGGTGCTGGATCCGGTCGCCGAGGTCGAAGCTGTCGGAGGTCGAGATCCCGGCGGACGGCAACGCGATGTGGTAGCCGAACGCGGTGATCCCGACGACCGAGAACGCGAGCTGCATCATCAGC
>DATHLL010000407.1:0-3989 GCA_035488195.1 Candidatus Elarobacter sp.
CGGCGGCCCCTCGAACGCGAACCGCGCGCTCGTCCCGGTCTCCGCCGGCGCCGCGTCGATGTGCGTGCAGCGGCAGTTGAAGCGGTGCGCGAGGTTCACGATCCGCGCCACCGAGCGCACGTCGCTCAGCGCGAGCTCGCAGGTCACGCGCGCGCCTCCATCAGGTCGTCGACCGTCATCCCAGCCGGGATCATCGGCCAGACGTTCTCCGTCGGATGGCACGCGCAGTGCAGCAGCGCCGGCCCGTGCGAGGCGACGAAGCGCGCGATCGCCGCGTCCGCGTCGCCCGGCGAGGTCGCGGAGTACGCCTCCACGCCGTACGCGCGCGCGATCGCCGCGAAGTCGGGATTGTCGGAGAGGTTCGTCGCCGAGTAGCGCTCGGAGAAGAAGAGCTCTTGCCACTGCCGCACCATCCCGAGGTTGCGGTTGTCGATCAAGACGATCTTCACCGGGACGCGGTAGCGCCGCAGCGTCGCGAGCTCGGGCAGGCACATCTGGAACCCGCCGTCGCCGACGATCGCGTAGACCGGCGTCCGGGGATGCGCGAACTGCGCGCCGACCGCCGCCGGAAAGCCGAACCCCATCGCGCCCAGCCCCGCCGACGTCGCGAACTTCAGCGGGTGGGGCGGCCGCGCGCGCTGTGCCGCCCACATCTGGTGCTGGCCGACGTCGGTGGTGACGATCGCGTCGCGCGGCAGCGCGGCGAAGACGCGGTCGAGCACGCCGGTCGCCGAGAGCACGCCGTCCTCGACGCGGTCGCTCGGGAGCGGCCCGCCGAGCAGCCGCGCCTCGGCGGCCCAGTCGTCGAACCGCGGGACGTGCCCGCGTGCGAGCTCGTCGATCAGCGCGCGCAGCGTGTCGCGCAGGTCGCCGTGCAGCGCGACGTCGGCCGGAACGATCTTGCCGAGCTCGGCCGCGTCGATGTCGGCGTGGATCACGGCGGCGCCGCGCGCGAACCGGTCCGGCTTCCCGGTGACGCGGTCGTCGAAGCGCATCCCGAGCGCGACGATCAGATCGGCCCGCTGCACCGCCTTGTTCGCCGCCTTCAGCCCGTGCATCCCCAGCATCCCGAGATAGCCCGCGTCGTGCGGCTCCGCCGCGCCGAGCGCGTTGATCGTCGCCGCGTGCGGAAGCCCGAGCATCGCGACGAACAGCCGGTAGAGCTCGACCGAGCCGGCCCGCACGCCGCCGCCGACGATCGCGACGGGCCGCCGCGCAGCCCGGATCCGCGCGACGGCCTCGCGAACCGCGGCATCGGACGCGCGCGGCCCGCCGGCGCGCCGCGCGAACGGCTTCACCGGCGGCGCGACAGTCTCGCTCACCGTCGCCTTCAGCACGTCGTTTGGGACGTCGACGAGCACCGGCCCGGGACGCCCGTCGAGCGCGAGCGCGAACGCGTCCGCGATCGCCACCGCGATCTCGTCGGCGCTGCGCACGAGCACGTTCCGTTTCGTGACCGCCTGCGTGATCGCGCACACGTCCGCTTCTTGGAAGCCGTCGGTCCCCATCAGCTCGGTCCGCACCTGGCCGGTGATCGCGACGAGCGGGACGCTGTCCATCATCGCGTCGAGCAGCCCGGTCACGAGGTTGGTCGCGCCCGGTCCCGAGGTCGCGCAGCAGACGCCGGCGCGGCCGGTGGTGCGCGCGAAGCCGCTCGCGGCGAAGACCGCGGCGGCCTCGTGGCGCACCAGGACGTGCCGGACGCGGTGCTCGTACAGCGCGTCGTAGAGCGGCATGATCGCGCCGCCCGGGTATCCGAAGATCGTCTCGGCACCCGCGCGCTCGAGCGCCGCGACGACCGCCTGCGCGCCGTTCATCGTGCGGATCGCCCGCAGGGCGAACGCGACGGCTTCGACGGAGTCGAAGCCACTACAGCACCCGGAAGCGCAGGGCGGTGTCGTCGTTCTCCGCGGCCTGCGCGCCGTTCAGCCACGGCATGAGCCCGCGCAACTGCGCGCCGACATGCTCGATGTCGTGCTCCGCCGCTCGAGCCCGGAACGCGCGGAACGACGGCTTCCCGGAGGCGTGCTCGGAGACCCATTCCTGCGCGAACGCACCGGCTTGGATCTCGCCGAGGATCGCGCGCATCTCCGCGCGCGTCCGCTCGGTGATGATCCGCTCGCCGCGCGTGTAGTCGCCGTACTTCGCGGTGTTGCTGATCGCGTCGCGCATCCCCTCGATCCCGCGCTCGTACATGAGGTCGACGATCAGCTTCATCTCGTGGAGGCACTCGAAGTACGCCATCTCCGGCGCGTAGCCGGCCTCGGTCAGCGTCTCGAAGCCCGCCTTGACGAGCGCGCTCATCCCGCCGCACAGCACCGCCTGCTCGCCGAAGAGATCGGTCTCGGTCTCTTCGCGGAACGTCGTCTCGAGGATCCCGGCGCGCCCGCCGCCGATCGCGGCCGCGTACGCGAGCGCGGTCGCCCGGGCGTGTCCGGTCGCGTCCTGGTGGACCGCCACGAGGCACGGGACGCCGCGTCCCGCCTCGTACTCGGTGCGCACCAGCCGCCCCGGCCCCTTCGGCGCGATCATCACGACGTCGACGTCCTTGGGCGGGACGATCGTGCCGAAGTGGATCCCGAAGCCGTGTGCGAACGCGAGCGTCTTCCCGGGCCGGAGCTGCTCGACGACCTCGCGGAGGTAGACTCCGGGCTGCTCCTCGTCGGGGATCAGCATGATCACCACGTCGGCGGCCGCCGCGGCTTCGGGGATCGACGCGACGGCGAGCCCGTCGCGGCGCGCCTGGTCGCGCGTCGCCGAGCCCGGCCGCAGGCCGACGACGACGTCGTGGCGGGAGTCCTGCGCGTTGAGCGCGTGCGCACGCCCCTGGCTGCCGTAGCCGATGACGGCGATCGTCTTCCCGTCGAGCGCGCCGCGATCGACGTCGCGGTCGTAATAGGCTTCCATCGGTCCTCCGTAGACGAAAAAGCCCCCCGCCTTCCGGCGAGGGGCTTTGCATTTGTGTGTGCGACTGGTCGTCGTCTATGCGAAAGCGGCTCGCCGGTCCGGTGGATCGGTAAGAATGACGCTAACGAGGACGACGAGTCGCGCGAACATCGTTCGCAGGTCGTACCACGATGGTCGCGGGTTTGTCAACACCCCCGCGTGATCCGGGGCGGGTGCTTATAGCCTATTTTTCGGGCTGTTTCGGAGTCACTCCAGTACCAGGATGGGCGGAAACCGGGCCCTTGGACGGCGGTTGCACCGGCATCGCAATCCCTGGGCGAAGGCCGCGGCGCGCGGCGATTGCCCGGAGATATTCATCTTCTTGATTCACTGAGGCGTTCCGCCGGTCGGCGCCGTTGCTCATTGCTGTACTCCCTGGGCTTGTTGCCGTTCTGCTATGTCTGATTCGATCTGCGACCAGTGAATGAACTCGATCGTTTCACAGTCCGCCTTGTCGACGGGTACTCCCCACGACCCGCGCATGCGTTCGACGAACTTCCCCCGCTCCTCGTCGAGGCGCCAAATTTCCCCTAGCATCAGTTGCCCGAGCATAGCGGACCGGCGTGTCCGGCACGTCGCCGGATCGTTACGAAACGTCGACGGTCGTCGCGTGCTCGTTCGGGCTCACGATCCGGCTGTCTGCCACGATGCTGGCACACCGACGCGGTACGGTGTGCACGTGGCTCAGTCGTTGCCGGCCGGCATTTCTGCGTTCGTCCATCCCGACGACGAACCGATCATCGCTATCCTGGAGCAGTGCGCGGCGGACCGCCGGCGGCTTGGCCTTCCAACGTACTCACGCGACGATCTAGAGCGGCTATTTCAAGTGCTTGACGCTCCTGCACCCGAATCACGGCTTCCAGGGAACGTAATTCCGTTTCCTCCGGATCATAGTCGCGGCCGGCCGCGATATACCAGGCGCTGACCCCGAGCACTTTCGCCAAACGAAGGCCGGTCATCAGTTGCGGCGCCTTGCTCCTGCCGATCAAGAGCGAGCGAATCGCACCTTCGGTGGTCCTGGCGGCGCGCGCGAGGTCGGCGAT
>DATHLL010000408.1:0-2840 GCA_035488195.1 Candidatus Elarobacter sp.
CGGCGTTCAACGAGTACGAGCCGGGTCATCGCGCGGCGTGCCACTGGGTCGAGGAACACGGCGGCAAGGCGCCGGATCTCACCGCCGGGCCCGCGGTCCTCACCTGAACGCCGAGTAAAAAAACGAGGAGCGGTTCGAGAACCGCTCCTCTGCGTTTCGGGCCGTCGCCGGCTTATTCGGACGACTTGCGCCCGCGTCCGCCGCTCGACTTCTTGCGGCCGCCGCCGCCTTTCTTGCGTCCGCCGGCGGCTTTCTTCCGGCCGCCCGCGGCCTTCTTGCGACCGCCCGCGGCCTTCTTGCGTCCGCCGGTCTTCTTGCGACCGCCGGCGGCCTTCTTCCGGCCACCGGTCTTCTTGCGACCGCCTGCGGCTTTCTTGCGTCCGCCGGTCTTCTTGCGACCGCCGGTGCTCTTCTTGCGTCCGCCGGTGCTCTTCTTGCGACCGCCGGTGCTCTTCTTACGACCGCCGGCCGCTTTCCGGCCGCCGGCGCCTTTGCGGCGACCGTTGGTCGATTTCTTGCGGCCTGCGCCCTTGCGGCGTCCGCCGCGTCCGGTCGATTCGCCGTTCGACGAGTCGCCGTTCGTGCCGCCGCCGTTGTTGGTATCCGAGTCCATTCAACCTCCTCGTCCGCGCGGACGGAGTTTGGTCCAATCGGGTGAGATGCATCGACGCGTCGATGCAGTTAGTCGCAGAATACACAGATTTTGAATTTCTTGCAACTCTTCGGCCGGAGCGGCGGTTTATCGCGCGCCGCGCGAGGCGGTTTGAGCGGCTTGACGTCCGGGTTTATACTGTGGCCCGGAAGCTCGTCCCGGACGAGCCGCACCCTCTGGAGACCGCTGTGGCGAAGCCGCTGATCATCGTCGAGTCGCCGACGAAAGCCAAAACCATCAAGAAGTTCTTGCCTCCGCGCTACGTCGTGAAGGCGTCGGTCGGCCACGTCCGCGACCTCCCGAAGTCGACGCTCGGCGTCGACGTCGAGCACGAGTTCATGCCGCGCTACCTGACCATCAAAGGGAAGGGCGACGTCATCAAGGACCTCAAGGCGGCGGCGAAGACCGCCTCCGACGTCTACCTCGCGACCGACCCCGACCGCGAAGGCGAAGCGATCGCGTGGCACTTGGCGGAGCTGCTCAAGCTCGAGAACCCCAAGCGGATCGAGCTCCACGAGATCACCAAGGACGCCGCGCTGGCGGCGCTCAAGGACCCGCACCGCATCGACATGCCGCGCGTGAACGCGCAGCAGGCGCGCCACATCCTCGACCGGCTGGTCGGCTACAAGATCTCGCCGCTGCTGTGGGCGAAGGTGCGCGGCGGGCTCTCCGCCGGGCGCGTGCAGTCGGTCGCGGTGCGGCTGATCGTCGACCGCGAGCGGGAGATCCGCGCGTTCGAGCCGCGCGAGTACTGGACGATCACGGCGCAGCTGGCCTCGGACGGGTCGCCGATCGTCTTCGCCGCCGACCTGTTCCAGATCGACGGCGAGAAGGCGGAGATCGTCAACGGCGAGCAGGCGGACGCGGTCATGGCGGCGCTGCGCGGCGCGGCGTTCCGCGTCGCTTCCGTCAAGACGCGCGAGACGCGGCGGAATCCCGCCGCGCCGTTCACCACCTCGACGCTCCAGCAGGAGGCCTCGCGCAAGCTGCGCTTCCGCGTCCGCAAGACGATGCAGATCGCCCAGGCGCTGTACGAAGGCGTCGATCTGGGCGGGTCCGAGGGGACGCAGGGGCTCATCACCTACATGCGCACCGACTCGACGCGCATCTCCGACTCGGCGCGCGATGCGGCGCGCGACTACGTCGTCGGGCGGTTCGGCGAGAGCTATCACGGCGGCGGGCGCCGGTACAAGGTCAAGGAGGGCGCTCAGGACGCGCACGAGGCGATCCGTCCGACCTCTGCGCTGCGCACGCCCGAGTCGTTGGCGAAGGTGCTCAAGCGCGACGAGCTTCGTCTCTACCAGCTCATCTGGGAGCGGTTCATCGCCTCGCAGATGGCGCCGGCGGTGTTCGACCAGACGACCGTCGACGTCAAGGCCGGCGACCGGTTCACGTTCCGCGCGACCGGGAGCGTGCTCAAGTTCGCCGGGTACACCGCGGTGTACGAAGAGGGGACCGACGATGCGGCGGCGCCGGCCGACGGTGCGCCGGCGGCGAACGGCAAGGGTGCGAAGGCGCGGCCGATCCTGCCGAGGGTCGACGAGGGCGAGGTGCTCGATCCGAAGGCGATCGAGCAGAAGCAGCATTTCACCGAGCCGCCGCCGCGGTTCACCGAGGCGACGCTGGTGCGTGCGCTCGAGGAGAACGGGATCGGGCGGCCGTCCACCTACAGCGCGATCGTCGAGACGATTCAGGCGCGGGGGTATGTCGAGCAGCTCGAGCGGCGGTTCCATCCGACGGAGATCGGCGAGGCGGTGAACGATCTGCTCGTCGAGCATTTCAACGAGATCGTCGATCTGAAGTTCACCGCTTCCATGGAAGGGAAGCTCGACGAATTGGCCGAGACCGGCGGCGATTGGGGGGCGACCGCGAAGGTGCTCGGGGAGTTCTACGGCGAGTTCGCGCGCGAGCTCGAAGAGGCGGAGCGGAAGCTGCCGAAGTTCGAGCAGCGGGACGAGCCCACCGACGAGGTGTGTGTGAACTGCGGGAAGCCGATGGTCATCAAGACCGGGCGGTTCGGGAAGTTCATGTCGTGCACCGGGTATCCTGAGTGCAAGACCACCAAGCCGATTCTCAAAGACACCGGCGTCAAGTGTCCCAAGGACGGGGGGATGATCGCCGAGCGCAAATCGCGCAAGGGGCGGACGTTCTACGGGTGCGCGAACTACCCGGCTTGCGATTTCGTCTC
>DATHLL010000409.1:0-2314 GCA_035488195.1 Candidatus Elarobacter sp.
CCGAGCCTGGCCTCGCAGTGGATCGTGCTGACGTTCGTGATCGTGATCGTCGGAGGGATCGGATCGTTCTGGGGCGCGATCGTCGGCGGGCTGCTGATCGGGATCCTGACCAGCCTGATGGCGCTGCTGTGGCCGCCGGCCGTCGAGATGACCGGCTACATCATCATGGGGATCATCCTGCTGGTGCGGCCGCGCGGGCTGTTCGGCGTCGAGGGGCTCTTCGAATGAAGCAGCGCAATCCCGTGTCGGGATTCCTGACGCACCCGCTGCTGTGGGCGGCCGTGCTGCTCGTCATCCTGCCGTACGTCGCCGGCGCGAACCCGTTCACCGGGAACTGGAGCGGATTCGTCGGGATCGCGACGACGATGGCGATCTTCGCGCTCTTCGCGAGCGGCTGGAACCTGCTGTTCGGCCACGTCGGCGAGCTCTCGTTCGGGCACGCGATGTTCTTCACGATCGGCGCGTACGCGACGGCGCTCTACTCCAAGGGCTTCAACGTCACGGTCTTCGGCCATACGGTGCAGCACGACGCGACGAACAACCTGTTGGTAGCGCTGCTGCTCTCGGTCGTGATCGCGGTGCTGTGGGCGTGGCTGCTCGCGCGGATCATCATCCCGCGCTCGAGCGGGATCTACTTCTCGATGATCACGCTGGCGTTCGCGCAGGTGATCTTCTTCATCACGTACCGGTTCAGCGACCTGACCGGCGGCGAGGACGGGATGCAGAGCATCGCCCGGCCGAACCCGACCGGGATGGGCTGGCTGCAGGACTCGATGCACTTCTACTGGTTCACCGCGGTCGCGGTGTTCCTGGCGCTGTGCCTGCTGTACTACATCCTGCGCTCGCCGTTCGGCAGCGTGCTGCACGCGATCCGCGAGAACAAGCAGCGCGCGCGGTTCCTCGGCTACGACGTCGACAAGTACCGCGTCAACGCGTTCGTCCTCTCGGCGTTCTTCCCGGCGGTCGCGGGCTGGCTGTGGACGTACTACCAGCAGGCGATCAACCCGGACGCCGGCTCGGTGGAGTACTCCGGGAACATCGTGATGATGTCGATGCTCGGCGGCGTGCAGACGTTCCTCGGGCCGATCTTCGGCGCGTCGGTCTACTGGGAGATCCAGAACAACGTCTCGCAGCTCACTAAGTACTGGGAGGCCTGGATCGGGATCGTCTTCGTCGTCGTCGTGCTGGTCGGGCCGCGCGGGATCATGGGCCTCTTCGACGACGTCCGCCACTACGGCTTCGCTACGGCGTTCAAGCGGTATTTCTCGCGCACCGAGCGCGTCAAGACCGACATGCAGGAAGAGCTGCCGCCGGTCGACGAGGCGCCGGTCGCCACGGAGGTGTCGCACTGATGGCCGCCACGACGACTCCGGCGGCGAAGTCCGGCACCGGCTACGTCTTCAAGACCGAAGGGCTGACGCGGCGCTTCTCCGGCTTCACCGCGGTCAACAACGTCACGCTGGAGATCCCCGAAGGCGGCGTGCGGACGATCATCGGTCCGAACGGCGCCGGGAAGACGACGTTCTTCAACCTGCTCAGCGGGCTGCTGCCGCCGAGCGAGGGGCGGATCTGGTTCCGCGACCGCGAGATCACCTCGCTGCTCTCGTACCAGCGCGCGCGCCTGGGGATCGCGCGCTCGTTCCAGATCACCAACATCTTCGCGCACCTGACGGTGCACGAGAACGTGCGGCTCGCCGTGCAAGCGATCCACGACGGGAAGAAGAGCTTCTTCTTCCCCGAGCGCCGGCTCGGGAATCTCGCCGAGAAGACGGAACAGGTGCTGCAGGACGTCGGCTTGTGGGACGCGCGCGACGCGAAGGCCGAGAACCTCTCGCACGGCGACCAGCGCCGGCTCGAGATCGGCCTGGTGATCGCGAGCGATCCGCCGGTGCTGCTGCTCGACGAGCCGCTGGCCGGGATGTCGCCGACCGAGACGCACGAGACGGTCGATCTGATCCAGCGCATCTCGCCCGGCCGAACGATCCTGCTCGTCGAGCACGACATCGACGTCGTGATGGCGATCTCGACGACGATCACGGTGTTCCAGACGGGCGCGGTGCTCGCGATCGGGACGCCGCAGGAGATTCGCGCGAACGAAGCCGTTCAGCGCGCCTACTTAGGAGAACTCGCGTAGTGCTGCTCGAGCTCGAAGGCGTCAACGCCTATTACGACAAGTCGCACGTCCTGCAGAACGTCTCGCTGGGCGTCGAGCAGGGCGAGGTCGTCGCGCTGCTCGGCCGCAACGGGTCGGGCCGGTCGACCACGCTGAAGACCGTGATGGGCCTCGTGCAGGCGAAGACGGGCGCCGTCCGCT
>DATHLL010000410.1:0-2332 GCA_035488195.1 Candidatus Elarobacter sp.
CTTCGCGCGGTTCCCCGCGAGCGACGGCACGCGCGTCGTGTACGCATGCGGCGGCGAGCTCGTCCTGTTCGACCCGCGCGATGAGAGCGTGCGCCGCGTCCCGGTGCGGATGCCGTCCAATGCGCCGGAGACCGCGCGGCGGTTCGTCGACGCCTCGGACCTGCTCGAGACGTGGCGCCCCTCGCACGACGGAACTGCGCTCGCGCTGGTCACGCGCGGCCGCGCGTACACGATGCCGTTGTGGGAAGAGGCCGTCGTCGAGCATCCCGCGACCGGCGTCGGACAGCCGGCCGGCGCGGCGCGCCGCCGTCTGCTGACCTGGCTGCACGACGACCGGCGCGTCGCGTACGTCGACGACGCCGGCGGTTTCGAGCGCGTCGCGATCGCGCGCGTCGACCAGAGCGAGCCGCCGCGGTACCTCACCGAGCAGGACGCCGGCGTGCTGCACGAGCTCGCCGCTTCGCCGGCCGGCGACCGGCTCGCGTTCGCGAACAACCGCAACGAGCTGTGGCTGCTCGACGCCGGCTCCGAGCCGCGGTTGCTCGACCGCAGCGTCGGCGAGCGGATCGGCGATCTCGCGTTCTCGCCGGACGGCCGCTGGCTCGCCTACGTCTGGTCGCCGAAGGCGCACACGACGATCGTCCGCATCGCGGAGTGCGAGACCGGCCGCATCGCGGATGCGACCTCGCCGCTGCGCGAGGACCGCTCGCCCGCGTGGGACCCGGAAGGCGACTTCCTCTACTTCATCTCGACGCGCGACTTCCACCCGGTCTACGACGCGCTGCAGTTCGAGCTGAGCTTCCCGGAGGCGTCACGCCCGTATCTCGTCACGCTGCGCGAGACGGTCGCGAACCCGTTCGTCCCGAAGCCCGCGCCGCTGCACAAGCGCCGCGACCGCGACGACGACGACGAGGACGACGACGACGAGAGGAAGCCGCCGAAGCCGATCGTCGTCGAGACGGAGGGGCTGCCGCTGCGGATGCTGGCCTTCCCGGTCGACGAAGGGGATTACGACCGTATCGCCGCCGCGAAAGGGCGTGCGCTGTTCTCGCGGTTCGCGGTCCGCGGGATCCGCCCGAACGAGCGCGACCGCGAAGAGTCGGACGGCGAGCTGATCGCGTACGACTTCGAGGAGCAGCGCAGCGCGACGCTGGCGTTCGACGTCGACGACTTCGTCATCGGCCCCGACGCGCGCACGCTGGTGTACCTCTCGCACGGCAAGCTGCGCGCGATCGATGCGAGCGTCGATCTGCCCGAGGAAGGCGACGAGGACAAGCCGCTGCCGGAGGCCGGCCGCCGCACCGGCTGGCTCGATCTCGGCCGCGTCAGCGTGCTCGTCGAACCGCGCGCCGAGTGGCGGCAGATGCTGCGCGAAGCGTGGCGGCTGCAGCGCGAGAACTTCTGGGATCCGGCGATGTCCGGGATCGACTGGGACGCGGTGCTGCCGCGCTACGAGGCGCTGCTGCCGAAGATCCGCACGCGCAACGAGCTCTCCGACCTGATCTGGGAGATGCAGGGCGAGCTCGGCACCTCGCACGCGTACGAGATCGGCGGCGACAAGCCGCTTCCGCCGCAGTACAAGCGCGGTTTCCTCGGCGCCGACGTCGTGTGGGACGACGCGCTGCACGCGTACGTCGTGAAGCGCATCCTGCGCGGCGACCCGTGGAACCGCGAGGCCGACTCGCCGCTCGCCGAGCCCGGCGTCGACGTGAAGGAAGGCGATCTGATCGTCGCAGTCGGCGGCCGCGCGGTGAGCGCGCACGACGGCCCGGGCGCGCTGCTCGTGAACCAAGCCGGGCGCGACGTCGTGCTCTCCGTCGTGCGAGGCATCGGCAGCACGCCGCGCCGCGTGCTGGTGCGCACGCTGAAGGACGAGCGGATGCTGCGCTACCGCGCGTGGGTCGAGGCGAACCGCGTGCTCGTGCGCGAGCGCACCGGCGGCCGCGTCGGCTACCTGCACATCCCCGACATGGGACCGTGGGGCTTTTCGGAGTTCCACCGCGGATATTTGAGCGAGTTCGACCGCAAAGGGCTCATCGTCGACGTCCGTTACAACCGCGGCGGCCACGTCTCTCCGCTGCTGCTCGAAAAACTGGCGCGCAAGCGCGTCGGTTACGACGTCACGCGCTACGGCCCGCCGGTTCCGTATCCGCCGGAGTCGGTCGCCGGCCCGGTCGTAGCGCTCACGAATCAGTTCGCCGGAAGCGACGGCGACATTTTCAGCCACTGCTTCAAGCTGTACAAGCTCGGTCCGCTCGTCGGCAAACGCACCTGGGGCGGAGTCGTCGGGATCAATCCCTACCATCGGCTGGTCGACGGCACGATCACGACG
>DATHLL010000411.1:0-3942 GCA_035488195.1 Candidatus Elarobacter sp.
AACCTCGAGACGCTCTGCCAGCCGTGCCACAAGACGCACACCTCGGCGCTGCGGCCGCCCGCCCGGTCGCCCGCTATCGCCCGCCGCACATCGGGTGCAGCGCACCGAATGGGAACACCGAGTCCATGAGCACGACCGCCGAACGCGCCGCGTCGATCGAGACGCGGAATCCCGCCACGGACGAGGTACTCGCACGCTACGAGCCGCACGGCGAAGCGGACGTCGGCGCGCGGCTCGAAGCGGCCGTGGCCGCGCAGCGCCGCTGGCGCACGACCTCGTTCGCGGAACGCGGCGAGAAGCTGCGCGCGGCGGCGCGGTATCTGCGCGAGCACAAGAGCGAGCTCGCGATGCTCGCCACGCGCGAGATGGGGAAGCCGATCGCCGAGTCGGAGGCCGAGGTCGAGAAGTGCGCCGTCTCGTGCGACTGGTTCGCCGCGAACGCGGAGCGGCTGCTCGCGAACGAGCCGCACCCCTCGAGCGCGACGCGCAGCTACGTGGCGTTCCGCCCGCTCGGCGTGCTGCTCGCGATCATGCCGTGGAACTTCCCGTACTGGCAAGTCTTCCGCGCCGCGGCGCCCGCGCTCATGGCCGGCAACGTGCTGGTGCTCAAGCACGCCGCGAACGTCACCGGCGTCGCGCTGAAGATCGAGGAGATCTTCCGCGCGAGCGGCTTCCCCGACGGCGCGTTCACGACGCTGCTGGTCGACAGCAAGAAGATGGAGCCGATCGTCCTCGACGAGCGCGTCGCCGCCGTGACGCTGACCGGCAGCGAAGGCGCGGGCTCGTCGGTCGGCGCGGCCGCCGGCAAGGCGATCAAGAAGACGGTCCTCGAGCTCGGCGGGTCCGACTACTTCATCGTGCTCGCCGACGCGGATCTGGAGAAGGCGGCGGAGATCGGCGTGAAGGCGCGGTTCCAGAACACCGGGCAGAGCTGCATCGCGGCGAAGCGCTTCATCGTCGAGGACGCGGTGTACGACCGCTACGCCGAGCTGTTCGTCGAGAAGACGCGCGCGCTCAAGGCCGGCGATCCGACGGACCGCGCGACGCAGGTCGGGCCGCTCGCGCGCGCCGACCTGCGCGACGCGCTCGCCGACCAGGTTCGCGACACCGTCGCCGCGGGCGCCGAGCTGCTGCTCGGCGGCGAACCGCTCGCCGGCCCGGGCGCGTTCTACGCGCCGACCGTCGTCGGCGGCGTGCGGCCCGGGATGCGCATGGCGGTCGAAGAGACGTTCGGTCCCGCCGCGGCGCTGATGCGCGCGCGCGACGCCGCGCACGCGGTCGAGCTCGCGAACGACTCGCGTTTCGGCCTCGGCGGCAACCTCTGGACGCGCGACCTCGCGAAGGCCGAAGCGCTCGCCGCGGAGCTGGAGTCCGGCAACTGCTTCATCAACGGCATGACGGCCTCGGATCCGCGCCTGCCGTTCGGCGGCGTGAAGAAGAGCGGCCTCGGGCGCGAGCTTTCCGAGTTCGGGATCCGCGAGTTCGTCAACGTGCAGACGGTCTGGATCGGTCCGGACACCGGCGCGTCGGCGGGCGGGCGGCCCGCCGAGTGAACGGGTAAGGCGTCGTCATGGCATGCGATCCTCAGACGTTCCAGCAGATCTCGCCCACCGTGTGGACGTTCATCCAGAGCGAGGTCCAGAAGCAGCTCGGCATCACGATCACGACGAACAGCGGTGAGGCGAGCGCGAAAGGCTTCACCGTGAGCTGGACCTACGATCCGGCGGCGCAGGCGCTCACGATCACCTGCCTCGACAAGCCGTTCTTCGTCCCGTGCGGCGTGATCAACGGACAGATCGCGAAAGCGATCGACGAGGCGCGCTCGCAAGGCTAGCGCGTGTAGCGCGCGATCAGCGGGCCCAGGTGCGGGTAGGCGGCGGTCAGCATCGAGCGCGTGGTGAGCTGAAAGTCGGCGAACTCGAAGCCCGGCGCGACGTCGCAGCCGACCAGCGCGTAGCCGCCCGGCGCGTCGACGTGCGCGGCGAAGTGCGCGCCCGCGACGATCGTCGTCTGCAGCGCGTCGCCTTCGCCGAGGACGCGCGCCTCGTGCGCGCCGCTCGCGCCGACGATCTCGATCGTGACCGGATCGCCGCGGTAGAAATGCCAGGTCTCGTCGGACGAGAGCCGGTGGAACGCCGAGAACGTCTCGGCGGTGAGCAGGAAGTAGATCGAGGTCGTCGCGCTGCGGACGCTGCCGCGTGAGGTGGTGACGCGCTCGGTGCTGCGATGGGTCTCGCGGTACCAGCCGCCTTCGGGATGCGCCTGAAGCCGGAAGGCCGAGATGAGCCGCTGCGCTTCGGGATGCACGTCGAGTCCTTCGCCGTCCCGGGCTCCCGACCGCCGTGGTCCCCTGCCCTGGGGAGCAGAGGACCCTACGCTCCCCGAGCGAACGGTCGGCTCACCGCTACGGAGGTTTTTCCCATGCCGCGATTCGCTTCGGCGCTCGCCGGGGCGGTGCTCGCGACCGCGCTCCTCCCGGTCGCCGGCGCCGCGCAAGACCGCTTCGGGGGGACGTGGCACGCCACGTACGCGATGGCCGGGATGCTATGCGCCTTCGACCTCGTGATGACCGCGAACGCGACGTATCACGAGATCGACCGCTGCGGAACCGTCACGACGAGCCAATCCGGGACGTACCGCCTGTTCCCGAACGGCGTGATCAGCCGCAGCGTCGAGGACTGGGAGCCGAAGCAGCGCTACATCGTCGGCGTGCAGCCCGGCACCGGCCACTGGGAGACGAACGCGAAACCGTCCGGCGGCACGTTCCGCTACCGTTTCACCTCGCCGAACGCGATGGTCTGGCGCGACGCGAACTTCGGCGGCGTCATCGAGTTCCACCGCGTCCGCTGACCCGCGCCGCGCACGCCGCGGTCGGACGAGCGTGCTCTCCTCGGGCGGTCGACGGGGTCGAGCCCGCATCGTCTGGGACTCGGTGCGAGGGCAGGAGCCTGGCGGCGCTCAGGACTGATTGGCGAAAGTCGAGCGGTGCGGACGTCGTCTTCACCGAAAATGGTCAGATCGAGGATTTGGCCGCCCGCCGCCCCGAGCCTTAGCTTACGCCGTTCCAAGGGTTACGATGACCGCAACCGAGATCGCCGCCGAAAAGCCCGCCGAGTTTCCCTTCGAGATCCGAGGCGGGGTCCTCAACTCGATGGGGATCCAGATGTACTCGACCCTGGGTAAGTGCCTGGTGGAGTTCGTCGCTAACGCGTACGACGGTGACGCTGGCGCCGTCGAACTGTCGATTCCGTTCCCGCGGATCGAGGAGGCCCGCCAGGACATCCTCAAACGGGCGCGTCAGGCGAAGGCGGAGGGTCGCCTGTCTGACCGCGACCGCATTTTGGCCGAAGCTCTTCCCGACGACATCACGGTGGAGATCGCGGACGACGGCACCGGTATGTTGCCGCGCGAGATCATCGACAAGTTCCTTCCGCTGAACCGGCAGCGCCGGGCCGACGAGCACGGCAACGAGACGCAGCTCCACTCGGAGAGCGGCCGCCGCTTCGTGATGGGCCGCAAAGGGCTCGGGAAACTCGCTGGCTTCGGAGCCGCGGAGCGCGTCACGGTGACGACGAAGCGCGCGGGCCAGACGTTCGCGACTCGCTTCGTCATGGACGCCACGAAGCTGCGCCAGAGCAACCTCGGCTCGGTCGCGCTCGTCCCCGAGTACATCGAGAACGAGCCTGCGCAGGACAAGTACACGAAGATCACTCTTAGCGGGCTCAAGTCCGAGGCGTGCAAGTACGGAAGCGCCACGATCACGGGGGCGCTTCGCGAGGCTTTCTGGGCGATCGACGCCGACGAGTTCGCGATCGCGGTGAACGGCGTGCGTGTCGAGCCGTTGAAGCCCGACTACGAGTACGAGTATCCGCCCGCGGCGGAGCGGCAGGGCGATATGGCGGACGCGATCGTGAAGCTCGACGACTACGACGATCTTCCCTA
>DATHLL010000412.1:0-3624 GCA_035488195.1 Candidatus Elarobacter sp.
GCTAGGATTTGGACGATCGAATGAGGCCTCACGAATGCTCCTTTGGGGTGAAGTCCGATGCGAAGCACCGTGAACCACGAACGCAGAAAACCTCATGAGAATCCTGTGAGCGGGCTGGGATGCCGCGGTCCGATCTCGCCGGAGCGGCTTGGCCGAGCAGCCTGATTGGCCGCTATTCGAGGGAGGCGAGGTAGCGCCGGAGCGCCGCGGCTTCCAAGTCCGCCACGTAGGCGACGAACGGGGCGGGATCGCCGACGCCGGGGACGGCGACTTGCGCGCTTTGGAGCACGTCGAAGTACCGCGGTTTCTCTTCGGGGCCGATGAGCACCGGAACGTATCCCTCACGGATCAGCGCGAGGTTCTGGAGCAGGCGGGCCGTTCGTCCGTTGCCGTCCTTGAACGGGTGGATCGTGAGCAGACGAAAATGCAATTTCGCGGCTGATGAGATCGGGTGTTCTTCGGCGTTGCGTTCATCGTCGTAGAGCGCCAGCATCTCGTCCACGAGTCTCGGGACTTTGACGTGGTTCGGCGGCACGTGCAGCGAGCCGCGAATGTAGACGGCTTCGTCGCGCAACGCCCCCGCGTACGTGGCGTCGCCGACGACGGCGCGGTGCAGGTCCAGGATCGTCTCGAGCGTGATCGGCGCACGCCGTTGGGCGAGGTCGAGCATGAGCGCATACGCCTTTTGGCCGTTGATCGCATCGAGATGGTCGGCGACCGGCTTCCCGCCGATGCTGACGCCGTGTTCCAGGACGGCGATCGTCTCGCCGAGCGTCAGCGTGCTGCCCTCGACCGCGTTCGTCGTGTAGACGTACAGCGCGTCTTCGGCGCGCCAATGCGGAAACAGACGCGCGATCCGGCCGGCGTTCAGCGGTCGCAGCGCTTCGAGTCGCTCCTTGAGCTCTTGCGACGTGTCCATTCCGATCGTCGGCTCCCTTTCTCCGGGGTCGTACGGAACCCCGCGGGCCGTGAAGCGCGCTACGTCGCGTGGATCTCGGCGAAGGACGGGACGCTGGCGAGCTCGGCCATGATGCGCTTGAAGTCGCCGAACGTCAGCGCCTGATCGGCGTCGCACTTCGCTTCGGCGGGGTTCGGGTGGACCTCGAGGAGCAGGCCGTGCGCGCCGACCGCTTTCGCGGCGCGGCAGAGCGGGGCGATCCAGCGGCGGACGCCGACGCCGTGCGAGGGGTCGACGATCACCGGGAGGTGCGTGCGCTCGCGCAGCACCGGCACCGCGGAGAGGTCGAGCGTGTTGCGGGTCGCGCTCTCGAAGGTGCGGATCCCGCGCTCGCAGAGGATCACGTTGGGGTTCCCTTCGCTCAGGATGTACTCGGCGGACGAGAGCACCTCGTCGATCGTCGCCGACATCCCGCGCTTGAGCAGGATCGGGCGATCGGTCTTCCCGACCACTTTGAGCAGGTCGAAGTTCTGCATGTTGCGCGCGCCGATCTGCAGCAGGTCGACGGACGCCGCCATGCGCTCGACCTGCTCGATGCTCATCACCTCGCTCACGATCGGGAGCCCGGTCGCGCGGCTGGCTTCCGCGAGCAGCGCGACGCCTTCCCAGCCCAGGCCCTGGAACGCGTACGGCGAGGTGCGCGGCTTGAACGCGCCGCCGCGCAGCATCACGCCGCCGGCTTCGAGGACCGCCTGCGCGGTCGCGAGGATCTGCTCGCGCGACTCGACGCTGCACGGGCCGCCGATCACGACGAAGTGGCCGTCGCCGACCGCGACGTCGCCGACCATCACGCGCGAGCGCACGTTCTCGTCCTGGCGCTGCGCCTTCGGATGCTTCACGGCCGCTTTCGGGACCGTGGGCGGCGCGTCGTCGACGACGATCGCCGGCTCGCGGCGGACGCGCGGCGGCGCGCTCGTCGCGTCGTACGTGCCGACGACGTGGAGCGCGACGGTCACCTCGCGCAGCGCGCGCAGCGCGTCGGCGAAGCGCGGCTCGCGCGCGTCGCCGTCGACGTCGGCGTAGAACGACCACTGCGCGCTGGTGCCGAGGCGCGCTTTCGAGTCGAGCTTCGAGACGTTCAGCCCGTGCGCGCCGAGGATCGAGAGGCAGCGCCCGAGCGCGCCGGGGGCGTCGGCGACCGAGAACAGCAGCGAGGTCTTGCGGTTCGCGGCGTCCTCGGCCGGCTCGAACTCCGCAGCCGGCCCGCGCGCGTTCGGCGCGCGGAAGAGGATGAAGCGGGTGAAGTTGTCGGGGTGGTCGGCGATCGTGTCGGCGAGCTCGACCAGCCCATAGCGGCGCGCGGCGTCGGACGAGGCGATCGCGCCGCGGCTGGGATCGCCGGCGGCGGCGACGTCGCGGGCGGCGACGCCGGTGTCGGGGACCGGGACGCGGCGGACGTCGGCGAGCGTCCCGAGGAAGCGTCCGCACTCGGCCAGGACGACCGGGTGCGAGTCGATCTCGCGCAGCCCGGCGAGCGTCGCGCCGGGGAGGCCGAGGAGCCGGTGGTCCATCCGCCACGTGATCTCGGCGAGGAGGTCGAGCTCGTATTCCGCCAGCGCGTCGTAGCCTTCGCGGATCGTCCCGGCGACCGCGTTGTCGACCGGGAGCAGCCCGAGATCGGCGCGGCCGGCGAGGACCGCGTGCGCGACGGCGCGGTACGACGAGCAGCCCAGCGGGGCGAACCGGACGCCGCGGCGGGCGGCGTACGCGTCGAGGACCGCGTGCGAGTACGAGCCTTCGATCCCCTCGAAGGCGGCGGTCATCGTGAGCTTCGGCGGCGCCAGGTCGGTCGTGGGCTGGGTGCTGGTCATGGGTGCTCCAAGAAGAAGAGCCCGCTCGCTCGGCGAGGGGCTCTTGCTGTTCGGTCCGTCGGACTCGTTTACGGCAAAGGCCTACCGCGCCGGCGCGCTCGTGCGGGCGTAGAAATACCGGTAGGACCAAGCGTAGGCGGCCATGTCCGTCGGTTTTACCACAGGCTCGGGCGGCGGTCAACGCGCCCGGAGGCCGGCGGTGCCGCGCCGAACCGGGCGGGGTGATCCGGCTTCTGGACCCCGAGACGATCGGTCAGATCGCCGCCGGCGAGGTGATCGAACGGCCGCTCTCGGTCGTCAAGGAGCTCGTCGAGAACGCGCTCGACGCTGACGCCAACCGAGTCGCGGTCCGCGTGCGCGGCGGCGGGCTGACCGAGATCGAGGTCGCCGACGACGGGGTCGGGATCGATCCGGACGATCTGCCGCTGGCACTGATGCGGCACGCGACCTCGAAGATCGCCGACGCGCGCGGGCTCGTGCACGTCGACACGCTCGGGTTCCGCGGCGAAGGGCTGGCGTCGATCGCGGCGGTCGCGCAGGTGACGATCGTCTCGCGCACCGCGGAGGCCGACGTCGCGACGGCGATCGACGCGCACGGCGAGGAGATCGGCGAGCCGCGGCCGCTCGCCGGGCCGCCGGGGACGCGCGTGATCGTGCGCGATCTGTTCGCGAACGTGCCGGTGCGGCGCGAGTACTTGCGCACGCCTGCGGCGGAGTTCATGCGGATCGCGTCGTGGCTCGCGACGCTCTCGCTCGCGTATCCGCTGGTCGGGTTCACGCTCGAGCACGACGGGCGGCAGACGTTCGCGTTCCCGCCGGGCGAGGATCTCGCGCCGCGGTTGCGGCACGTGTTCG
>DATHLL010000413.1:0-8823 GCA_035488195.1 Candidatus Elarobacter sp.
CGCCGCACGGAGCCCGTCCATCTGGACGAGGTGCGCTTCGCACGCACATTGACCGACGGGCCGTTGAAGGTGACGATCCCCGGCCCCATGACGCTGGTCGACACCGTCGTCGACGAGGCGTACGGCAAGCGCGACGAGCTCGCGTTCGCGCGTGCGATCCGCGAGGAAGTCGCCGACCTCGTCGCGGCGGGCGTCGACGTCGTGCAGCTCGACGAGCCCGCGTTCAACGTCTACTTCGACGAGGTCGAGGAGTGGGGCGCGCGCGCGGTCGACGCGGCGTTCGAGAACGTGCACGTGCGCAAAGCCGTGCACGTGTGCTACGGCTACGGTATCCCCGCGAACGTCGCATGGAAGGCGAACCTCGGCGAGCGCTGGGACCAGTACGCGCACGTCTTGCCGCTCCTCGCGCACAGCCGCGCCGACGAGATCAGCATCGAGTTCGCAGGGTCCCACGTTCCGGCCGAGGTGCTCGCACTTGCCGGTGACAAGGCCGTCGCGGTCGGCGTCATCGACGTCGCCAGCGACGCGATCGAGACGCCGGACGACGTCCACGCGACGATCGAAGTCGCGCGCCGGTATTTGCCCGACGAGCGCATCGTGTGCTCGACGAACTGCGGAATGGCGCCGATGCCGCGCGAGATCGCGTATGCGAAGCTGCGCGCGCTCGGTCAGGGCGCGCTCCTCGCAAGCGTCGGGCTCTAGAGCGTCAGCGGCGCGAGCGGTTCGCGCGATCGAGCGCGTGTAACGCACGGGCGACTGCCCGGCGCACGGTGCCGTCGCCGGCGCCGACCTGCAGGCGGTCGCGCTCGACCGTCTCGAGATACTCGGTGAGCGCTCCTTCGCCGGCGCCGGCCAACAAGAGGTTCACGATCGCGCGCGCGTATTCGTCGTAGTCGCGCGAGGCGAGCGGCACGTCTTTGATGCACAGCGGATCCCAGGAGCGCAGCAAGATCGCGCGCACCGCATGCATCCAGCAGTCCAAAGCGTCCTCGTTCACGCCGGGGCTACGGCTGCGAGCGTTGCAGAGCTTTGGGCGTCACGCAGGTACCGCGCGCGCGGACGACGAGCTGCGGCTCATCGAGCACGTCGGCGGCGGACGGTGCGACGTCGGGCCGCGCGGCGATGACCTTGTACGCCTCGAACTCCATCGCGCGCGACGTGTTTCCTACACTCGTGATCCGCCCGCGCGCTTCGACGTAGTCGCCGGCATAGACGGGTGCTTTGAACTCCACCAGATCGTAGGCGACGAAGAGTCCCTCGTCGCCGTCGTGGCGGATCAGGAGCTCCGTTGCGACGTCGCCGAACAGCGAGAGAATGCGCGCGCCGTCGACCAGGTTGCCGCCGTAGTGCGCGTCGTGCGCCGACATGCGGAGGCGAATTACGCTGCCGTCTTCGCCTGCTGCCACAGATCCTCGAGCTCGTCCAGCGACATGTCGACCAACTGCTTTCCGCCCGCCAGCGCGTAGGCTTCCATGTAGCGGAAGCGCTTTTCGAACTTCGCGTTGGCGTCGCGCATCGCGCCCTCGGCGTCGATCCCGAGCCGGCGGGCGAGGTTCACCACGGTGAACATCACGTCGCCGAGTTCCTCGCGCACGTGCGGGTCCTCGGGCTTCAGATCGCCGGCGCGCAGCCGCGCCTCGGCGAGCTCGCGCAATTCCTCGTGCAGCTTCTCGGTGATGTCGCGCGGATCGGTCCAGTCGAAGCCGACGCGCGCCGCTTTCTCCTGCATCTTCTGGCCGCGCTGCAGCGCGCCCATGTGGTTCGGGATCCCGTCGAGCTTCGATGAGCGGGCCTGTCCCGCCGCCTCTTGGGACTTGAGCTGCTCCCAGTTCGCCCACACCGCGTCGACGTCGGCGACCGCGACGTCGCCGAAGACGTGCGGATGGCGGCGGATCATCTTGTTCGAGAGCCCGTCGATCACGTCGGCGACCGAGAACTTGCCGCGCTCGGTCGCGAGCTGCGAGTGGAAGACGATCTGGAAGAGCAGATCGCCGAGCTCCTCGGCGAGCTCGACGTCGTTGCCGTGCTCGATCGCGTCGACGACCTCGTACGTCTCCTCGATCAGGTAGCGCACGAGCGAGAGGTGCGTCTGCTCGCGGTCCCACGGGCACGAGCGCCGCAGCCGCGCCATGATCTCGACCAGGTCGTCCCAGGTGTGGTGGGTCGAGCCCGGCGGGAGCGGGACGAGCGGCATCGCGATCGCGGCGGAGAGCGTCGCGCGCGGCATCCCGGGGACGATCTCGCACCCGATCCCGCGCCGCTCGAGCGCGCGCAGCAGCACCGGCAGACCGAGGAAGTCGGAGAGCGGGTTGCCGAGGACGCCCAGGCCGAGATCGCGCTCGTCGACGCGCGCGACGAAGGCGTCGATCACCTCGCCCGAGCCGCGCATGAACAGCCCCTGGTCGGCGATCAGCGCGCGCTCGATCACGACGCCGTCGCTCTCGAGGAAGCGCACGAGCTCCGGCGGCGCGAGCACGGTCGCCGCGCGGCCGACGGCGCGCAGCGACTCGCGGCTGCCCAGCGTGAGCAGCCCGGGGTCGCCCGGTCCGAGACCGACGATGCGGATCATGAGGCGGGTGGAGTTCGCGAGGCGGGGCCGCTGGGACTCCCGCCTCGCGCGCGGACTACTTCGTCGCCGCCGGTGCGGGCGCGGCGCTCGCCGGCGCGGCCGGCGCGCTCGCCGCCGCGGCGGTCGAGGGCTGCGTGGGCGGGAAGACGTCCTTGTAGCGGTCGTCGTTGACCTGGATGTTCGCGCTCTGGCGGAGCTGGTTGATCAGCAGCGGCTCCTGCTGGCCGAGCTGCTGCTGCGTGAGCTGCTGTTTGATCTGGTCGTGCGTGCTCGCGAGCGTCGCCTTCTGCGGCGGCTTCTTGTCGGTCACCTGGATGATGTGGTAGCCGAACGGCGACTTCACCGGGCCGACGATCTGCCCGACCTTCGCGTTGAACGCCGCGTCCTGGAACTGCGGGACCATCTGGCCGCGGCCGAAGTAGCCCAGATCGCCGCCCTTGTCCTTGGAAGACGGATCGGTCGAGTACTGCTTCGCGAGCTGGTCCCAGCTCCCGCCGGCCTTGAGCTTCGCGAGCACTTGGTTCGCGGTGTTCTGGTCGGCGACCAGGATGTGGCGCGCCTTCACCTGCTCGGGCTTGTCGAACTGCGCGTGGTTCTTGTCGAAGTACGCCTTGATGTCGGCTTCGCTGACGTGGATCTGCGGCTGCACCGCTTTCTCCATCACGAGCGAGCTGCGCAGCAGGTTCTGGACGTCCTGCTCGGTGAGGCCCTGCTGCTTGAGGATCTGCTCGAACTGGCCGGGCGCGTAGCGCTTCTTGATCTCGTCCTCGCGCTTGTTGATCTCGTCCTGCGTGACGTCGATCTTCTTGTCGCGCGCGTACTGCTCGACCAGCACCTGCTGCACCATTTGGTTCAGCGTCTGCTTCGCCGCGGCGCTCGACTCGAGCTTGTGGTCGAAATCGGCGCGGCTGATCGCCTGGCCGTTGACCGTCGCGACGTTGCCGCCGCCTCCGCCGTTGTTGCACGCGGCGAGCGTGACGCAGAGCGCGGCGGCGCCGAGCGCGGCGGCGGTGCGAATCGTACGGGACATCGGATCTCCGTCTGTCGTGGGGGGTGCGAACGTGAAAAGGCGGAGCTTTGCGGCTCCGCGACCTGCCCCGGGTTCGGGGCGCGCGCCGCTACTCCTGGGGGATCTCGCCCCGCGCGGGGGTCCGCTTCTCGAGCTGCTCGGCGACCGCGTGCGGGTCGGTCGGCAGGGTCAGCGCCGCCGCCTCGGGGTCCTCGCGGTTGGCGACCGAGGGAAGGTCGTAGCGGAGCTCCTCCAGGAGCTGGATGATCTTGGCGGCCTTGCGCTCGGAGAGCAGGGTGACCTGGAGGTTCAGCCGCGAGCGCATCTCGGCGATCTCGCTCATGCGGTTCTCCGTCGTCAGGATCACCACGGTCATCAGCAGCGCCGCGAGCGCCAGCACGCCGTCGAGCCAGTAGTACGGCGGCGGGTCGAGCTGCGGGCGCCCCGCCAGGGCCAGGACCGCGTTGAGCGCGATCCAGGCGGCGACGAGGGCGACCACGAGGTAGACCGTCCGCGGCCGGCCGACGGCGAGCGTGAAGCGCTCGATCGCGCGCTGTTCGAGCGAGGCGGCTTCGAGCGCCTTGCGCTCGAGCTCGGCGACCGACTCGATCGTCTCGTCGATCTGGCCGGAAAGTCCCTGATCCGGATACACGCGGCCCGCTTCGGCGGGAGCCCGCGGCTCGCCCGGCGGATCGAGCGCCGATGAGCGAGCCCGTCCTGCTCGTCCTGGGGCTGGCCGCCGCGGTCGCCTTCGCGATCGTCTCGAAGCGGCTGGCGCTGCCGTACCCGATCGTCTTCATGCTGGCCGGGACGGCCGCCGCGTTCATCCCCGGGCTCCCGCCGGTGCGGATCTCGCCGGACTGGATCTTCCTGACCGTCCTGCCGCCGCTGCTCTTCGCCGGCGGCTGGTCGACCGACCGTGCGCTGTTCCTCGCGAACCTGCGGCCGATTCTGCTGCTCGCGGTCGGGCTGGTGCTGGTCAGCACGGCGGCGGTCGCGGCGCTCGCGGTGCAGATCGTCCCGGACCTGAGCTGGGCGGGCGCGTTCGTGCTCGGCGCGATCGTCTCGCCGCCCGACGCGGTCGCCGCCGTCGCGACGTTCGAGCGGTTCTCGGTCCCGCGCCGGCTGGTCGCGATCCTCGAGGGCGAGGCGCTGGTGAACGACGCCACCGCGCTCGTGATCTACTTCTACGCGGTCGCCGCCGTGACGGCGGGCGCGTTCTCGCTCGTGCAGGCCGCCGGCTCGTTCGTCGTCGTCGCGGCCGGCGGGATCGTCGTCGGGATCGTCGTCGAGCTCGCGGTCGAAGGGATCACGCGGCTGCTGAACCGCGCCGGGCTGAGCGACTCGCTGATCGACAACCTGCTGATCATCGGGACGCCGTACGCGGCGTATCTGCTCGGCGACGCGCTGCACGTCTCTGCGGTGCTCGCGGTGGTGGTCGCGGGGATCCGGCTCGGACAGCGCTCGTCGGTGGTCTACTCGCCGGAGTCGCGGCTCGTCGGCACCAGCGTGTGGCAGCTTTGGATCTACGTCGTCAACGCGTTCGTGTTTCTCGCGATCGGGCTGCAATTGCGCGTGCTGCTGCAGGACCGCGCGCACGCGCTCTCGCTGCTCCCGGCGGCGCTCGCGATCAGCGCGCTGCTGATCCTCGTGCGGCTGGCGTGGGTCTTTCCGCAGGCGTGGATCCCGCGCGCGCTCTTCCCCGGACTGCGCGCACGCGATCCGATGCCGCCGGCGCGCGATCTCGCGCTGATCGGCTGGACCGGGATGCGCGGGATCGTCTCGCTCACCGCCGCGCTCGCGCTCCCGCTCACGATCCGCGGCGGCGCGCCGTTTCCCGCCCGCGACGCGATCGTCTTCGTCACGTTCGTCGTCATCTTCGTGACGCTGGTGGGACAAGGGCTCACGCTGATCCCGCTGGTGCGCTGGCTGCGGCTGGGCGGCGGCGACGGCGAGGCGAGCCGCGAGCTCGAGGTGCGCATCGCCGCCTTGGAAGCCGGCTTACGCGCGGTGCGCGCGATGGAAGCGCGCGCCGAGTCGGACGAGGAGCGCGAGGTGCTCGAGCGGCTGCGCGACGAGTACGCGCACCGCATCGACCACCTGCGCGGGCACGGCCGGGAGACGCCGGCGAGCCTCTTCGACCACCGCGCGCAGCAGCAAGCGCTCGACGCGGAACGCCGCGAGATCATGCGCCTGCGCGAGAGCGGCGAGATCCCCGACGAGATCTTCCGCAAGGTGCAGTACGACCTCGATCTGGCCGACTCGCGGCTGTTCTGAGCGGCCCGGCCCGAAGGAACTTGCCCCCGTGGCCGACCGGCGGTAGAATGCCTTGGTGACGCATGGCCCTCCGCGGGTGTCGCGGGCCTACCTCCGGCTCGTGACGCTGGCCGTCCTGATTCCGAGCTGGATGGCGCTGATCGACTCGATGGTGGTGAACGTCGGCCTCGACACGGTGGCCGGCAACCTCGGCGCGTCGATCGACGAAGCTTCGTGGATCGCCTCGATCTACGTGCTGGCGGCGCTGTTCGTCATGCCGCTGACCGGCTGGTTCGCGGCGAACGTCGGCCGCAAGAGAGCGTTCCTCTACGCGGTCGGCGTGTTCACCGCGGGCTCGCTGCTGTGCGCGCTCTCGACCTCGCTCCCCGAGCTGATCGTGATGCGGTTCGTCCAAGGCGCCGGCGGCGGGCTGATGATGCCGCTCGCGATGGCGGCGCTGGTCGACGCGTACCCGGCGGAGGAGCTCGCGTCGGCGTTCAAGGTGTACGGCGTCTCGGTGATGATCGGGCCGGCGCTCGGCCCCGCGCTCGGCGGGTGGATCCTCGCGAACGCGAGCTGGCCGTGGATCTTCCTCGTGAACGTCCCGCTCGGCGTGATCTCGCTGTTCCTGGTCGCCGCGGTGCTGCGCGAACAGAGCGAGCGCGGCGAGCGCAGCGCGTTCGACTGGAACTCTCTCGCGGTGATGGTGGCGGGCTTCGCCGCGCTGCAGTACGTGCTGCAGGAAGGGCCGCGCGAGGAGTGGTTCGCCTCGGGAAAGATCGTGCTCGCGAGCGTCGTCGCCGTCGTCGCGCTGGTGATCTTCGTGCGCGTGCAGGTGCGCGCGGCGGTGCCGTTCGTCGATCTGCGGCCGCTCGCGATCCCGTCGTACGCGGTCGGGATCGTGCTCGCGCTCGTCACCGGGATCGCGTTCACCGGGACCGGTCTGATCGTGCCGCTCTACATGCAGGACGTGTTGCGCTACGCGCCCGACATGGCGGGGATCATCATGATCCCGAGCGCCGTCGGATCGCTGCTCGGGACCGAGCTCTCCGGCCGCGTCTCGAAGTGGATCCCCGCGCCGGCGCTCGCGGCGATCAGCTTGGCCGTCTGCGCGGGAGCGACGTTCTGGTTCGCGTTCCTCGGCGACCGCGCGGGGTTCGGCCACGCGCTGATGCCGCGCTTCCTGCAAGGGATCGGTCTCGGGCTGCTCTACGTCCCGCTGAACGTGCTGCTGATGGCGCACGTCCCGAAGCGCATGGTCGATGCGGCGTCGGGGCTCAGCGCGCTGGTGCGGCAGGTCGGCGCCGGGTTCGGGTTCGCGATCCTCGGCACGCTGATCGTGCGCACGCGCATCGCGGCGACGTCGATGACGTCGAGCCGCGTGCACGAGAACGGGCTCGCCGCGGACGCCGGGATGGACGCGCTGCGGCGCTGGTTCGTCGAGCACGGCCACACCGCGAGCGAGGCCTCGTCGCTCGCGCTGGCGAGCGTGCAGGAGCTGGTCGCGCGCGCCGCCACCTCGGCGGCGTACTCCGAGACGTTCGTGATCATGGCGCTGCTGTTCGTCGCCTCGATCCCGTGCCTGCTGCTCTACCAGATGCTCCCGCGCGAGGAGACCGGGAACGCATGAGCCTAGTCAAGGATCGCGACGAGCTCGAACTCCCGCCGGTGCTCGGTCAGCCGCGCCCGCGCAAGAAGACGCCGTGGCTGCGCTTCGTCGCGGCGGCGTGCGCCGTGCTGGTCGCGGCGTACTTCGGCGGGCACTGGCTGCTGATCGACCGGCACCGCGTCTACACCGACGACGCGATCATCGACACCAACCAGATCTTCGTGACCAGCAAGGTCTCGGAGCGCGTCGTGCGCGTCGCGGTCGAGGAGAACCAGTTCGTCCGCCGCGGCCAGACGCTGGTCGTCCTCGACGACGCCAACGAGCGCGCCGCGCTGCTGCTCGCCGAGCAGAGCCTGCGCTCGCAGCGCGCGAACGCGAGCGCCGCGCAGGACGCCGCCGCGCTCGAGAACGAGCTGCAGACCGCGCAAGTGCAAGAGCAGACCGGCGCCGTCGAAGCGGCGCGCCGCACGACCGCGCTCTCGCAGTCGCAGGCCGCCGCGGCGCAGCACGCGGTCGTCGTCGCGCAGGCGCAGGTCGCCGCGGCGCGCGCGCAGCTCTCCGCCGCGCAAGCCGCCGTCCCGGCGGCGAAGGACGCGCTGCGCAAAGCGGAGCTCGACCGCGACCGGAACGCGGGGCTCGCGCAGCAAGGCTATGTCTCGGCGACGGTCGTCGACGCCGCGGTCGCCGCGGTCTCGCAGGCGCGCGGCGCGTACGACGCGGCCGTCGCGCAGACCGAGAACGCGCGCGCCGCGCTGCGCATGGCGGAAGCGTCGCTCGCGCAGCAGCGCGCGAACGCGGTCGCGGCGGCGAACGGCACCTCGGCGTCCGCCGCGCAGATCCCGATCGCGCAGGCGAAGACGAGCGAAGCCGCCGCGCCGGCGCGCGTCGCGAACAAGCAGAACGCCGCGTACGCGGCGGCCTCGCAGGCCGACGCGCTCGCCGCCCAGGTGCGCATCGCGGAGCTCGCGCTGCGCGACACGCGGATCGTCGCGCCGGTCGACGGCTGGGTCTCGGCGCGCAACGCCGAGGAGGGACAGACCGTCGTTCCCGGCCAGTCCGTGATCACGCTCTCGCCGGCGAACCGCATCTACGTCACCGCGAACTACAAGGAGACGCAGCTCAACCGCATCCGCCCCGGGATGCCGGTCGACATCTCGGTCGACGCCTGCGGCGGTCAGAAGGTCCGCGGCAGCGTGATCGGCTTCGCCCCGGTCGCGCAGAACGCGCTCTCGACGCTGCCGACGCTCTCCGCGCCGACGAACTTCGTGAAGGTCGCGCAGCGCGTCCCGATCCGCATCGCCCTCCCGAAGAGCGCCGGCACGTGCGTCTTCCGCCCCGGAACGGCGGTCGAAACGGCCGTCATCGTCGACTGAGGCCGTT
>DATHLL010000414.1:0-2182 GCA_035488195.1 Candidatus Elarobacter sp.
GCGGCGGTCGGCTCGACGACCGGCGTCGCCGAAGAGCTCGCGGCGCGCGCTCGCGAGATGCGCGAAGCGTCGACGCGCGTGACCGAGTCGGTCTCGACCGCGTCGGCCGGCGTCGAGGAGAACGCCGCGGCGGCGAGCCAGGTGAAGCTCACGACGCACGAGATCACGACGACGATGACGCCGGTCGCGCAGGCGGCCGAAGAGCAGTCGGCGGCCGCGCACCAGGCGGCCGCGGCGACCGGCGAGCTCGCCAGCGGCGTGCAGCAGATCGACGCGACGGCGCGGATGCTGCGCGAACAGGCGGAGCGGCTGGACGAGCTGGTCGGCCGCTTCATGATCGGCGACGGCGGCACGGCCGACGTCCCGCGGGCGGACGGCTCGGCGCTCCGCGTCCCGAACTTCGGTTCGGCGCTCGCGCTAAACGGCTGACCCGGCGCGGGCCGGCGCGCGGCACCCCACGCGCGCCGGCCCGCAAGAGCGCGCCCGCATCCTCGCGAACCTTGCCGGTCCATGTGGAGCACGGTTCTGCGGCCCGCGAGCCTTGCGGAGGCGCTCGACGTCCTCGCGCGGCACGGCGAGACGGCGCGCATCGTCGCGGGCGGGACCGACGTGCTGGTCGAGCTGCGGCGCGGCGTCAAGCCCACCGAGACGCTGATCGACCTCTCCGCGCTGCGCGAGCTGAAGTACGTCCGCCGAGACCGCGAGACGGCGGCCCGGCGCGAGACGATCGCGATCGGCGGCTTGGCCACGCACAACGACGTCCTCGCGGCGCCGTTCGCGCGCAGCGCGATGCTCCCGCTCGCCCAAGCCTGCATCGAGGTCGGCGCGCCGCAGATCCGCGCGCGGGCGACGATCGCCGGCAACCTCGTGACGGCGTCGCCCGCGAACGACACGATCGCCCCGCTGATCGCGCTCGACGCGGAGGTCGTGCTCGTCTCCGCCGCGCGCGGCGAGCACGTTCTTCCGCTTGACGAGTTTTACACCGGCTTTCGCGCGACGTGCCTCGCGCCCGACGAGCTGATCCGCGAGATCCGCTTCCCCGCGCTGCATCTGTGGCGGCACGGGATCTTCCTGAAGCTCGGACTGCGGCGCGCGCAGGCGATCTCGGTGATCGACGTCGCCGCCGTGCTCTTCGTCGACCACGGCGACGTCGTGACCGGCGCGCGCATCGCGCTGGGATGCCTCGCGCCGACCGTCGTGCGCGCCCGCGCGGCGGAAGAGTACCTGCTCGGCAAGCGGCTCGACGCCGCGACGTGCGCCGAAGCGGGGCGCCTCGCGTGCGAGGACGCCTCGCCGATCGGCGACGTGCGCGGCTCGGCGGAGTACCGGCTGACGACGCTCGCCGCGCTGATCGCCCGCGCGCTGGAACGGATCGCGAGCGGTCGCGAGGCCGACGGATTTCCGAACGCGCCCGTCCTGCTCGAGACGCCGGAGGAGGCCGCGCCGGCGGCCGTGCATCCGTTCGACGGCGCGATCGAGACGACGATCAACGGCGAGCCGCGCACGCTGCGCGGCGCGCAGACGAAGACGCTGCTGAACGCGCTGCGCGAGAACGCCGGGCTCACCGGTGCGAAGGAAGGCTGCGCCGAGGGCGAGTGCGGCGCATGCACGGTGTGGCTCGACGGCGCCGCGGTGATGTCGTGCCTCGTCCCCGCCTCGCAGGCCCACGGCGCGTCGATCACCACGATCGAAGGGCTCGCGAACGGCGAGGAGCTGCACCCGCTGCAGCAGGCGTACATCGACTGCGGCGCGGTGCAGTGCGGGTTCTGCATCCCCGGGATGATCATGGCCGGCGCGAAGCTGCTCGACGAGCGGCGCACGCCCTCGCTCGACGACCACCAGGCGGCGATCAGCGGAAACATCTGCCGCTGCACCGGTTACCGCAAGATCCTCGACGCGATGGAGAGCGCGGCGCGCGAGCTCCACGAGCGCGAGCCGCTCCCCGACGCGGTGCGCGCGTGAGCCTGATCGGGACGCCGGTCGCGCGCCCCGACGCGCGCGCGAAGGTGACCGGCGCGGCGCGGTATCCGGCCGACCTCGTCGGCGACGGTATGCTGCACTGCAAGGCGGTCTTCGCGCACCGCCCGCACGCGCGGATCGCGCGCATCGACACCGCGCGCGCGCTCGCGGTCCCCGGCGTGGTCGCGGTGCTGACGGCGAGCGACGTGCCGCACAACCGCTA
>DATHLL010000415.1:0-11585 GCA_035488195.1 Candidatus Elarobacter sp.
CCGTCAGCCGCCGTTCCGCTTCGTCGAACCAGGGCCACTCGACGAGAAACGCGGGCCGCCCGTCCAGTATCCGTTGCCGAAGCCGCTCCAGCCTCTCCCGCAGCTCGTCGCTCCACGCGGAGTCCAGATGCGCGCGGCGCACCTCCGCCTCGATCCGCGGAAGCTCGACGTCGACCTCGTCGCCCAAGCGATAGCGCCCGCCATGGTATTCGATGACGCCTCGCGATCCGATGCGGCGCCGGACGCGGTGAACGTTGACCTTCAGCGTACTTCCGGCCGCGGCCGGGTCCGCGTCGGGGTAGAGATCCTCCGCCAAGAGCTCGCGAGGAACGCCCCGTTCGTGAAGCGCCAGCGCGATCATCACCGCGAGCTCGGCCCGGGAGAGCGCGACCGGCGCCCCGCCCGCGAAAACCCGCCCGGAGAGGAGGTCGACCCGTACGGATGCGTCGTGAGCGGCGTCGCTCAGGGACAGCCGCGCATCGTGCAGGTGACGCAGGAGCGCATTGTCGCGCGACCGCTCCGCGATCAAGATCGCGTCGTGCAGGAGCTCGGCGAGCCGTTCCGTCCGTTCGATCATGGCCCCACCCTATGGTCACCGCGCCTCGACGGCCATCGTGGAAATCCCCTAGACGGCCCCGAAGCGGACTCCCCCGGGGAGTGCAACCGACTTGTAACCGAAGCCTGGTAGACTCCCGCTGCACCTGAACGGAGAACGTGATGCGAGAGTGGCCCGAGCCGTACATCGATCCATCCGCGAGCGCACCGGATGACGTCGCCGCGCTGTATAGTCCCGCGGCACCGGGATGGCGAAAGACGCATGCGTTCGGCGCCGGGATGATCCTCACGCTCACGCTGATGGAACTCCGGTCTCCCCTCTCGTGGGAGCCCCCGCCCAGCCTTCGGGACGCCTACATGGCGCTGGTCTACCGGGCACGGTCGAACGCGCTGATCGACTTCACCGACGAATACCGGACGCTCGTCAACGAGATCACGGCGAGGTCGTCGAACGAGCGCGCCGCTAGCGCCGCCGTGTCGCAATTGGGTGCCCCCTCCGGCGTCTCGCACCACGATGTTCTCGACTATACGAAGTTCAACGCGAACGATTTCGCCAACGTGCACCGGGTCGCTTGGCTTCTGCTCGGACGCGCGCTGGCGAGCCTGACGAACCTCAATCCGCACGGAGACTGGGGAGATCCGCCGCCCAACGGTTCGGCGCATCCCTCCGATCTCGAACACCAGAGGGTTCGTCACCGCGGCGCCAACTTCGAGCAGCTGAACTATCACTACGTGCCGAATCTCACCGGGCACTATGCGGTGTCGAGCGCCGACGTCGCGACGCCGAACGCCGGCTCGTGACGACGAATACCGAACGGAGGTCGAAGTGGACAAGCTGAAGCCGTGGCCCGATCCGTACACCACGCACGGCAAGACGTCCCCGTCGCTCACGCGGGAAGAGTGCATCCTGCTGGGAGGCGCGCTCGCGCACAGGCTGGTCGTCGAACGCTTGAACCTGGCGGCCGCCGACTTCGCACCGTTCTATCTGCGGATCGTCAAAAATTACTTCCGAAAGCACGACGACGAGCTGAGCAACTACCGCGACATGATCACGGACGCGCGCGATGCCGCCAAGCTGAAGATCGATCTTTCGCACTTCAACGAGCACGATTTTGCCAACGTCCAGAGAGCGGCGTGGCTTACCATCGTTCGGGCCATCACGCGCCTGGTTTCGGTCAACCCGTTCGACTCACACCATATGGAGAGCAATCCGTGGCTCGATCCCGAGCCGGGTTGCTCCGCGCGTGAGGTGAGCGCCGTAAAGAATCCCCACCTGTTCTTCGGCGTGCCGAACCGGACCGGCTCGTATGCGCTGACGAACGCCGACTTCGACGCGTTCTGGGGCACGTTGACGATACCGCCCCCGCTTCCGGAGCCGGTCTGAAGGCTTCTTTCCGAAACGCGCCGCAACGGCTCGCATGACCACCACCGACTCCGGCGCGCTGCGCCGCACCGCTCTGCACGACGCCCACCTGGCGCTCGGCGCCAGGATGGTGCCGTTCGGCGGGTTCGAGATGCCCGTGCAGTACTCGAGCATCCTCAAGGAGCACGAGGCGGTGCGGAAGCGCGCCGGGCTGTTCGACCTCTCACACATGGGCCAGTTCGAGCTGCGCGGTGCGGACGTCGGCGCGTGGGCCGAGGCGCTCACGATCAACAAGGTCGCGAACATGAAGCCGGGTCAGGCGCGCTACAACGTCTTCACCAACGAGCGGGGCGGCGCGCTCGACGACGTCATCTTCTACCGGCTCGGCGACGAGCGCTGGCTGCTGGTCGTCAACGCCTCGAACGCCGACAAGATGTGGGCGCACGTCTCCGCCAATCGCGCGGACGGCGTCCAGATGACGAACCTGCACGGCGAGCGCGCGCTGATCGCCATCCAAGGACCGCGCTCCGTCGAATGGCTGCAGCCGTACGTCGAGGCCGACATCGGCGCGCTGAAGTACTACGCCTGCACGGAGACGCGCGTCAAAGGCGCGCGCGAGCCGGTCGTCATCGCGCGCACCGGCTACACCGGCGAGGACGGCTTCGAGCTCTTCCTCGCCGGCGACGAGGCGACCGGCGTGTGGGATCTGCTGCTGGCGGAGAACCGCGAGCGCGGGCTCGAGCCGTGCGGGCTCGGCGCGCGCGACGTGCTCCGCCTCGAAGCCGGGATGCCGCTCTACGGCCACGAGCTGACCGAAGAGATCACCCCGGTCCAAGCCGGGATCGCGTGGGCGATCAAGTTCGACAAACCGTCGTTCGCCGGCAAGGACGCGCTGCTCGCGCAGCGCGATTCGGGCGACTATCCGCGCATCGTCGGGCTGACGATGGAAGGCCGCGTCCCGGCGCGCGCCGGCTATCCCGTCTTCGCGAACGGCGCGCAGGCCGGCGAGATTCGCAGCGGTTCGTGGGGACCGACCGTCGAGAAGAACATCGCGACCGCGCTGGTCGAGCCGAGCGCCGCGGCCGACGGGACGAAGCTCGAGGTCGAAGTCCGCGGAACGCGCCATCCCGCGGTCGTCGTCCCGCTCCCGTTCTACAAGCGCGCGAAAAGCTAGCCGACCTTATCCTTCGATAAACCCGACAGGACTCAGGGAGCGCGACCGCCTAGCTACGGCTCGATGGCGAACGTACCGGCAGGACTGCTCTACAGCAAAGAACACGAGTGGGTGAAGCTCGACGGCGACGTCGCGACGGTCGGGATCACCGACTACGCGCAGGCCTCGCTCGGCGACATCGTCTACGTCGAGCTCCCGCGCGTCGGCGCCGGACTCACGCAGTTCGGAAGCATCGGCGTCGTCGAGTCGGTCAAGGCCGTCTCCGACATCTTCACACCCGTCGGCGGTGAGGTCGTCGGGATCAACGACGGTCTGGAGAACGACCCGGCGGCGGTGAACCGCGATCCGTACGGTGAGGGCTGGTTCTACAAGGTCCAGCTCGCCGACGCGAGCCAGACCGGCGAGCTGTTGTCCCCGGAGCAGTACGAGCAGCTGATCGCCGAGGCGTAGGCGGGGAAAACGGAGGTCGCCCCCGCGGGGTCTAACCTCCGTTCGCCAGTCAGCCCACCCCGGAGACTACGTGTACACGCCGCATACCGCCCAGGACATCGAGGCGATGCTGCGCGTGATCGGCGTCGAATCGCTGGACGACCTCGTCCGCGTGCCCGACGCCGTCGCGCTGCGCGCCCCCGTCGAGGTCACGCCTCGGCTCAGCGAGATCGAGATCGCCGACCGCTTCCGCCGCCACGCCGAGCGCACGACCGCCGGATCCTACACCTCGTTCCTCGGCGCCGGCGCCTACCGCCACTACGTCCCGCCGGTCGTCGGCGCGATCGCGATGCGCGGCGAGTTCCTGACCTCGTACACGCCGTACCAGGCGGAGGTCTCGCAAGGCTACCTGCAGGCGATCTACGAGTGGCAGACCTACATCGCGCTGCTCACCGGGCTCGACGTCGCGAACGCCTCGGTCTACGACGGCGCGACCGCGCTCGCCGAAGGCGTCATCATGGCGGTGAACGCGACCGGGCGCAAAGGCGTCCTCGTCTCGAAGGCCGTCCACCCGAACTACCGTGCGGTGCTGCGGACGTATGCCGAAGGGCTCGAGCTCGACGTCGACGAGCTGCCGTACGGCAACGACGGGCGCACCGATCTCTCCAACCTCGAAGCCGCGCTGGCGGAGCAGCGCTACGCCGCGGTCGTCGTGCAGTCGCCGAACGTCTTCGGCGTCGTCGACGCGCTCCCAGAGGGCGTCGCGCAGCGGATCAAGAGCACGAAGACCGTCGTGATCGGCGTCGTCGCGGAGGCGATGTCGCTCGCCGCGCTCGCGTCACCCGCCTCGTGGGGCGCCGAGATCTGCGCCGGCGAGGCGCAGTCGTTCGGGAACGCGATCGCGTACGGCGGGCCGCACGTCGGCTTCATCGCGGCGACCACCGAGCATCTGCGCCGCATCCCCGGCCGGCTCGTCGGGAAGTCGGTCGACGGCGCCGGCCGCACCGCGTACGTGCTGACGCTGCAGGCGCGCGAGCAGCACATCCGGCGCGAGAAAGCGACCTCGAACATCTGCACCAACCAGGCGCACTGCGCGCTCTGCGCGACCGTCTACATGGCCGCGATGGGGAAGACCGGGCTGCGCAACTGCGCGGCGCTCAACGTCGCGCGGACCAACGAGCTGCGCGAGAAGGTCACCCGGCTCGACGGCTTCGCGGCGCGCTTCGGCGGCCCGACGTTCAACGAGGTCGCGATCCGCGTCCCCGGCCGCGCGCGCGACGTGCTCGCCGAGCTGGAGAAGCAGCAGATCCTCGGCGGTCTCGATCTCGGGCGGTTCTATCCCGAGCTCGACGACTGCATCCTCATGACGGCGACGGAGCTCACCTCGAGCGCCGACGTCGACCGCCTCACCGCCGCCCTCTCGGAGATCCCGGTCCGTGCCGCTGCCCGCGTTTGACACCCCGCTGATCTTCGAGACCGGCCAGGAAGGCCGCGCCAACCGCTACCTGCCGGAGGCGCCGGCGCTCGACACGCTGCTGCCGAAGGAGGCGCTGCGCGACGACCTGCCGCTCCCGGACAACAGCGAGCTCGGCGTCGTGCGCCACTTCACGCGGCTCTCGCAGAAGACGTTCGGGATCGACACCGCGTTCTATCCGCTCGGCTCGTGCACGATGAAGTACAACCCGCGGATCAACGACGCGATGGCGAACGTCCCCGCGTTGCGCGACGTGCACCCGTTCGCGCCCGATCACGCCGCGCAAGGCGCGCTGGCCGTGATGTGGGAGCTCGAGCGCGCGCTGGCCTCGCTCTTCGGGATGGCGGCGTTCTCGCTGAACCCCGCCGCCGGCGCGCACGCCGAGCTCGCCGCGCTGCTGATCGCGAAAGCGTATTTCAAGAAGAAGGGCCAGCCGGAGCGCAACGTCGTGATCGTCCCCGACACCGCGCACGGGACGAATCCCGCCTCGGCCGCGATGGTCGGCTTCAAGGTGCTCTCGCTCAAGTCCGACGCGCACGGCCGCGTCGATCCCGACGAGATGCGCAAGGTCGCCGGGCCCGAGACCGCGGTCTGCATGATGACGAACCCCAACACGCTGGGATTGTTCGAACCGCGGATCCACGACGTCGCCGACGTGGTCCACGAAGCCGGCGGCCTGATGTACTACGACGGCGCGAACGCGAACGCGCTGATGGGGAACACGCGGCCCGGCGACATGGGCTTCGACCTCATGCACCTCAACCTGCACAAGACGTTCACGATCCCGCACGGCGGCGGCGGCGCGGGCGCCGGCCCGGTCGGCGTCGCGCCGCACCTGGTCGACTTCCTCCCGACGCCGGTCGTGCGCGCGTACGGCGCCGACGGCAAGCCGTCGAGCGCCGGCGGCTGGCGCGAGACCGCGGACCTCAGCTTCGCGCTCGACTTCGACCGCCCCGACTCGATCGGGCCGATGCGCTCGTTCTGGTCGAACTTCGCGCACATGGTCCGCGCGCTGGCGTACTGCTACGCCAACGGCGCCGACGGCTTGGAGACCGTCTCGAAGCTCGCGGTGCTCAACGCCAACTACATTCGCGCCTCGATCCGCGACGTGCTGGACATCCCGTACGACGAGATCAACCGGCACGAGTTCGTCGCCTCGGCGCAGTCGCTCAAGCGCGAGAGCGGCGTGCGCGCGCTCGACCTCGCGAAGGCGCTGCTCGACCGCGGCTACCACGCGCCGACGGTCTACTTCCCGCTGATCGTCCCCGAGTGCCTGATGATCGAGCCGACCGAGACCGAGTCGAAGGAGACGCTCGACGAGTTCATCGCGGCGCTGCGCGAGATCGTCGCGACGGCGAAGTCCGATCCGGAGGCGGTCCTCGCGACGCCGGTCAACACGGCCGTCGGCCGCATCGACGAGACGCGCGCCGCGCGGCAGCCCGACCTGCGCTGGCGGCCCGCGACGGCGTAATCGTCAGCGGCAGCCGTTCGCGAGCGGCAGGAACGTCTTCGCGGCGTCGTTCTCCGCGTCGCGGACGATCTTCACCGCGGCGTTGCCCCAGTCGGAGATCTGCCGCCGGTTCAGGCTGGGGAACTCCGCGTTCAAGAGCGGCATCCCCGGCTGGGCCGAGGTCGCGGGGAGCGGCGTGCCGGGGAGCTCGTCGATGCTTTGGGCCGCGGGCGCGTGCCGGCCCGAGAACGCGCCGTTCCCTTCCATCCCGACGTTCGCGCGCGCCAGCGCCATCGACTCGCGCTGGGTGAACTCGCTGAGAATCGCGGCGCGGGTCTGCTGCGCGGCGTAGAGCTCCTGCAGCCGCGCGCGCTCGGCGACGACGGCGGGATCGGTCACCGAACTCGCGAGCCGCGGGTCGCCGAGCAGCTTCGCGATCTGCTGTGACTCTTGCAGCAAGTTCGCGGCGTCCATGCTGAGCCGGTGGAGCGCCGACTCGCGAACGATGCCGGAGCGGTTCGACGGGTCGGCGACGATCTCACCGTAGCTCGGCAGCCGCTTCTGCGTCTCGGCGAAGCGCATGTCGGCGCGCTGCGCCGCCGCGAACGCCGGTATCACCAGATCGCGCATCGCCGCGCAGGCCGCCGACGTCGCGCGGATGCGGCCGATCTCCGGCAGCGTCGTTGGTGCGGCGGGCGAGGCGCTCGGCCCGGGCGTCACTTGCGCCGACGGCACCGACGGAACGAGGGCCGCCGCAAGCGCGAGCGCGGCGCCGAACGTCGCGATCAAACGTGGCGATCGCATCGGCGGCCCGTCAGCCGCTGCAGTTCTTCGCGATCGGGTAGAACGTCTTCGCCGCCTGGTTCTCCGCTTTGCGGACGTAGGTGTGCAGCGTCGTTCCCCAGTCTTCCATCGCGCGCTTGTCGGCGAGCGCGATCCCGCTGCGGAGCGGCATGTTCGGCGGCGCGGTCAGCTGCGGCAGCGGCCGTTCCGGCCGCTGGACGGGGTTCGCGTAGTTCGCCGCGTTGCGCGACTGGAACGGCGTGTTGTCGTCGATCCCCATCTTCGCGGTCGCCGCCTGCTCGCGCATCACGTACTCGTTGATGAGGTTCGCGCGGGTGACCTGGGCGACGTAGAGCGCCTGGAGCTGGCGGCGCTCCGCCGCGACCTGCGGATCCTTGACCTCCTCGGAGATGCGCGGGTCGCCGAGGAGCTTGCTGATCGTCTGCGCCTCCTCCATCAGGTTCGCCGCGTCCTGGCCGAGCTTGTGCAGCGCGGCGATGCGGTACACGTCGCCGCTATGCTCGGGGTCGTCGACGAGGTCCGCGTAGTTCGGGAGCCGCTTGCGCGTCTCGACGAAACGCTGGTCGGCGCGCACCGCCGCGGCGAAGGAGGGGACGACGATGTCGCGCATCGCGGCGCACGCGGGCGTCACCGAGCGCGTGCGGCCGATGTTCGGGAGCCCCTGCGAGAACGGCGTGGTGTTCGCCGACGAGCCGAACGGCTGCAGCGTCCCGATCGCGAACGGCGTCGCGGCCGGCTTGGGCGTCTGCGCACCGGCGCCGGCGGCGACCAACGCGATCGCGACGGCGGCGACGAAAGAGGCGACGGCCTTGAGCATGGGTCTTGAATTCCGGGAGGCAGCGTCCGCGTCCTCGGGAACTCGGGCGGCGATGAACCGTGCCGACCTGCTGCGCGGCGCACCGCTCGCCTGCGGCGCGCTGGCGCTTTCCGGAGGAGCGACCGTGACACCGGCCGACGCCGCGCCGAACCCCGCCGACGCCGAGCTCGACGCGCTCCTGGCCGGCGAGTGGGCCGACTACCACCGCCGCCACCCGATCGCGGCCTCGCTCGCCGGCGACCGCGCGGGCGACGACCGCTGGGACGATCAGTCGGCGGCGGCGCTCGCCGGCGAGGCCGCGCACAAACGCGCCGTGCTGGCACGGATGGCCGCGATCGGGCGCGACCGCCTGAGCGAGCCGGCGCGGCTGAACTACGATCTTTTCGCCGGACAGCTCCGCGACGATCTCGAGGGCTACGAGCTCGGGACGCAGTTCTTCGCGATCAGCCCGCGCAACGGCGTGCAGACCTACGCGCAGTACACCGAGCAGCTCCGCTTCGCGAACGCTGCGGACTACGAGCACTGGCAGCGCCGGCTCGAAACGTACCCGCGCGCCGTCGAGGAGACGATCGCGCTGCTGCGCGAGGCCGTCGCGCGGAAGATGCTCTGGCCGCGGCCGTCGATGCAGCGCGTCCCCGCGCAGCTCGACCGGCTGATCGCCGATCCCGAGCGCTCGCCGTTCTACGAGCCGCTGACGCGCATCCCGGCCGCGGTCCCGGCCGCGGAGGCGGCGCGCCTGCGCGAGCGCGCGCGCGACGCGATCGCGAACCGCGTCAACCCGGCGCTGCGCGCGCTGCGCGCGTTTATCGCGGAGCGCTACCTGCCCGCCGCGCCGGCCGACGCCGGGCTCGTCCACGTCCCGCACGGCGAGGCGCTCTATGTGTACTTCGCGCGCAGCTACACGACGACGGCGATGACGCCGCAGGCGATCCACGAGCTCGGGCTGCGCGAGGTCGCGCGCGTGCGCGCCGCGATGGAGGAGCTCGCGCCGCGCACCGGCTACCGTGGCTCGCTCGCCGAGGTGATCGCGCAGATGCGCGCCGATCCGGCGAACTATCATCACGATCCGCACGAGCTGCTGACCGCGTACCGCGCGATCGCGAAGCGCATCGATCCCGAGCTGGTGAAGCAGTTCCGGACGCTGCCGCGGCTGCCGTACGGCGTCGTTCCGATCCCCGACTCGCTCGCGCCGGACACGACGACCGCGTACTACTGGCCCGGCGCGCTCGACGGCTCGCGCGCCGGCTCGTACTACGTGAACCTGTACCGGCCGGACCAGCGCCCGATCTACGAGATGATGGTGCTCTCGCTGCACGAGTCGGTCCCCGGGCATCATCTGCAGATCGCGCTCGCGCAGGAGCTGCACGGGCTGCCGGAGTTCCGCCGCTCGACGCTCGCGTACACGGCGTTCGTGGAAGGCTGGGGCTTATACGCGGAATCGCTCGGCGCCGAGATGGGCTTGTACGACGATCCGAAGTCGCAGTTCGGCGCGCTGACGTACGAGATGTGGAGAGCGGTCCGGCTGGTCGTCGACACCGGGATCCACGCGCAGGGCTGGTCGCGCGAGCGCGCGATCGACTATTTCCTCGCGAACGCCGCGAAGACGAAGCTCGACGTCACCAACGAGGTCGACCGCTACGTCACCGATCCCGGCCAGGCGCTGGCGTACAAGATCGGCCAGCTGAAGATCCGCGAGCTGCGGGGCCGGGCCGAGCGCGCCTTGGGCGGCCGGTTCGACGTCCGCGCCTTCCACGAGATCGTCCTCGAGGAGGGGGCGCTCCCGCTCGTCGTCCTCGAGCGCCGCGTCGACGCGTGGCTCCAGACCGCCGGAAAATCTTGACCGAGAACCTCGCGGAGAATACGGAGTCGGCGTCGTAGAGCAAGCCATGGCCAGGCGCCCTACGCCGACCCTCACCGAGGCCGAGTACCGCCTCATGAACATCCTGTGGGACCTCGGCAGCGGGACCGTCTCCGAGGTCCACGCGCGCCTCGACGACCGCCCGATCGCGTACACGACCGTCCTCTCGACGCTCACCATCCTCGAACGCAAAGGCTACCTCCGGCACACGACCCGCGGCAAGGCGAACGTCTACAAGCCGCGCGTCGAGCGCGACGCCGCCCGCCGAACGGTCGTCGAGAACGTCCTGGCGACCTTCTTCGACGGCTCGCCGCGCGCGCTGATGCTGAACCTGCTCGACTCCGAACGGCTCAGCGCCGAGGAGGAACGCCGGCTCCGCACCCTGCTGGAGGACGCCAGCTGAGTCTGACGGCGGCCGCGCTCGCCGCGCTCGCGGCGATCCTCGCCAGCCTCCCGCTCGCCGCGGGGAGCTTGGTCGCCGCGCGCCCGTTCTCGCGCGCCGCCGTCCGCTACCGCATCCTCACCGCCGGCTTCGCGCTCGCCGCCGCGGTCGGTCCGCTGGCGCTGCTCGCGGCGCGCTTCCGGACCGCGCCGCCGTCGGCCGCGGCCTCCGGCGGCGTCGCCGCCCTCGCGCTGCCGAGCCTCGCGCCGCCCGCACTCGCGCTGGCCGCCACGGTCGCCGCGGTGCTGCTGCTCGACCTCGCCGTCGAGGTGGTGAAGCTGCGGCGGGTCAAGCGCGATGCGACCCTGCTCGGGACGCTCGGCGTCCGCCGGGCCAGGATCGGCACCTCGCGGACGGTCGCGACGCCGACCGCGATCGGCTACCTCCACCCCGCCGTCGTCCTCCCCGAGAACTTCGCCGAGCGCGTCGACGCGCGCGAGTGGGACGCGGTCGTCGCCCACGAGTGCGCCCACCTCGCGCGCGGCGACGACTGGGCGAAGGCGATCCAGAGCGCGCTGCTGCGCGCGGGCTGGTGGCTCCCCGGGCTGTGGGTCCTGAACCGCGCGCTCGACCTCGAGCGCGAGCTCGCCAGCGACGAGCGCGCCGCCGCCCAGACCGGCGCCCGCCGCTACGCGGCCTGCCTGCTGCGGCTCGCGACCGACCGCGGGACCGACGCGCTCGCCCCGGCCTTCGGCGCTCGCCGCTCGCACGTCGCGATCCGGGTCGAACGGCTGGTCCGGCCGGTCCGCGGAGGCGGCCCGCTGGTGCGCGCGAGCGCGCTCGGCGCCTTCACCGCGCTCGCCTTCGGGCTCGTCGGCGCCGCGGTCTTCGCGCTCCCCGGGACGGCGGCGCGGCCGCTCGCCGTCGACCGAACGGCCCGTCACGACGCGGGCGCGCCGGGTCCGCACCTCGCGCAGCGGATGCGCCATCCCGGCCAACTCGCGCACGGCCGCACGGTCGCCTTCGCCGCGATCGCGTCGGCCGTCGCGGAGCGTCCCGAGCGTCCCGCCACCGAGCGTCTCACCGCGGAACGTCGCGCCACGGAGCGTTCGGCGACGCCGTCGCGCATCGCCGTTCCGGCGCCGCGCGCCCCGGCCGCCGGCCCCGCCTTCGTCACGAGCGCCGACGCGGCTCGCCGCCGGACGAGCGCCTCGGCGCGGGCCGCCGAGATCGCGCGTGCGCACCGGGCCGCCTCCGCCGCGCGCGCCGTCGCGTTCGC
>DATHLL010000416.1:0-2875 GCA_035488195.1 Candidatus Elarobacter sp.
CGGCGAGACGGTCGCTTTGAGCGCCTCGCGGATCTTCGTCGTGATCTCGTCGGCGACGTCGGTGTGCTCCTCGAGGAACGCCTTCGCGTTCTCGCGGCCTTGGCCGATCCGCTGCTCGCCGTAGGTGTACCACGAGCCGGACTTCCCGATGATGTTCCGCTCGAGCGCGACGTCGATGATCGAGCCCATCTTCGAGATCCCCTTGCCGTAGGTGATGTCGAACTCGGCCTGCCGGAACGGCGGTGCGACCTTGTTCTTCACCACTTTGGCGCGGGTGCGCGTGCCGACCACGTCGGTCCCGACCTTGATCTGCTCGAGCTTGCGCACGTCGAGCCGGACCGAGGCGTAGAACTTCAGCGCGCGGCCGCCCGAGGTCGTCTCGGGATTGCCGAACATCACGCCGACCTTCTCGCGGAGCTGGTTGATGAAGATCATCACGCACTTCGAGCGCGAGATCGCCGAGGTCAGCTTGCGCAGCGCCTGCGACATCAGCCGCGCCTGCAGGCCGACGTGCGTGTCGCCCATGTCGCCCTCGAGCTCCGCCTTCGTGACGAGCGCGGCGACCGAGTCGACGACGATCACGTCGACCGCGTTCGAGCGGACGAGCATCTCGGCGATGTCGAGCGCCTGCTCACCGGCGTCCGGCTGCGAGACGAGGAGGTTGTCGAGGTCGATCCCGAGCCCTTGCGCGTAGGTCGGGTCGAGCGCGTGCTCGACGTCGATGAACGCGGCGGTCCCGCCGGCCTTCTGCGCCTCGGCGATGACGTGGAGCGCGAGCGTCGTCTTGCCGCTCGACTCCGGTCCGTAGACTTCGACGATGCGGCCGCGCGGCAGACCGCCGACGCCGAGCGCGAGGTCGAGGGCGATCGAGCCGGTCGAGACGACGTCGAACGACATCTTCTCGGCGATCTCGCCCATCTTCATGATGGAGCCCTTACCGAATTGGCGCTCGATCTGCGCGAGCGCGTTGGTGAGGGCGAGCTGTTTTTCGTCGGCCATGATGCTCCGTGCGGCTGGATGCTGTCGGTTGGGTGATCCGACGGTATCGCGCCGTTGTGCCAGATGCGTGGCAGCGTGCGAAGCCCGTCGCCGGTCCTTCCCACGCCGCACCGCGCCGGCTAGGGCGCGTCGTTAGAGCCTCACTTCGGGGCAGCCGAGCATCGAACCTCTGTTCGACAGCGGCTTTATTTAGGTCTTTACTTATTTAAGCGTATCGGATACGATTCGCCGCAGATGCTGGCGTTCGCGGCGCTCGCCGACCCGACCCGAAGGCGCATCGTCGAGATGCTCGCCTCGCGCGAGCTTCCGGCGGGCGAGATCGCGCGCCGCTTCGACATGACGCCGCCCGCCGTCTCGCAGCATCTGCGGCTGCTCCGCGACGCGGGGCTGGTGAGCGTCCGGCGGGACGCGCAACGCCGGATCTACGCGCTCGACCCCGCCGGCCTCGCCGAGCTCGACAGCTGGCTCGCGCGCTTCCGCCGGTTCTGGTCGCATCGCCTCGACGCGCTGGAGCAGGCGCTCGAGCATCCCGACCATCACGGGAGGACCGCACGATGAACGACCCCGGCACGCTGGACGGCGACACCGTCCGCTTCGAGCGCATCTTGCCCGGCCCGATCGAACGCGTGTGGTCGTACTTGACGGAAGGCGCGCTCTTGAAGACCTGGCTCGCCGAGGACGGCGCGATCCCGCCGCGCGCCGGCGAGTCGTTCGTCCTGACGATGGGCGGCGGCGACGACATGCCCGAGCGCGAAGGCTACGAGCCGAAGACCTACGGCACCGTGGTGACGTACGACCCGCCGCGCACGCTGGAGTACACGTGGGGCGTGAAGTCGCCCGACGGAACGATGCTCGACTCGACGGTGCGCTTCGACCTCGAGCCGCTCGGCGACCGCGTTCGCCTGGTGCTCACGCATCGTCCCGTCATCGCGGGCTTCGGGACACGCACGCTCTCCGGCTGGCACGCATTGCTCGACACGCTCCGCGCGCGTCTGCAGAACGTCGAGCCCGCCGATCCAATGCGCTCGATGCGCGAACTCTTGCCGCAATACGCGTCACGCCTCACGTTCGGGGCGGCTTCATGCGCCGTTCATCTCACGCCGCGGGTGCGACCTCGAACAGCGCCTTCGTGAAGGCGGCCGGATCGAACGGCGCGAGCGCGTCCTGCGCTTCGCCGAGGCCGATGTACTTCACCGGCACGACGAGCTGGTCGACGATCCCGACCAGGACGCCGCCTTTCGCGGTCGAGTCGAGCTTGGTGACGACGACGCCCGTGAGCTGCGTCGCCTCGTTGAAGAGCTTCGCCTGCGAGAGCGCGTTCTGGCCGGTCGTGCCGTCGACGACCAGCAGCGTCTCGGCGGGCGGCGCGCCGGTCTCGCGCTCGATGATGCGGCGCATCTTCTTCAGCTCTTCCATCAGGTTCGTCTTCGTCTGCAAACGGCCGGCGGTGTCGACCAGCACGACGTCGATCCCGCGCGCCTTCGCGGCGCTCATCCCGTCGAACACGACCGACGAGGGATCGGAGCCTTCCGCGCCGCGCACGTACTCGGCGCCCGCGCGCTTCGCCCAGACGTCGAGCTGCTCGGCGGCGGCGGCGCGGAACGTATCGGCGGCGACGACCATCACGCGCTTCCGCTGGCCGCGCAGGAGCGCGGCGAGCTTGCCGATCGTCGTCGTCTTCCCGCTGCCGTTCACGCCGACGACGAGGACGACCGCGGGCTTGCGAGCGAGGTCGAGCCCCATGCCGGGGAGCGTGAGGAAGTTCTTCACATCGCGCTTGAAGCGCGCGATCACCTGATCGCTCGATTGATACCGGTCTTGCCGCGCAACGTCCTTGAGCGCGGTGACGATCTTCTCGGTCGTCGGCACGCCGAAG
>DATHLL010000417.1:0-5665 GCA_035488195.1 Candidatus Elarobacter sp.
CATCGTGCGCTGCGTCGAGCTGCTCGCGGAGAACGGGCTGCTGTGCTTCGTCTGCAGCGACACGCTGCTCACGATCAACACGATGCGCGGGCTGCGCAACTTCCTGCACGCCTCGTGCGACGTCGAGATCGAGCGCGTCCCCGGCGCCTTCGAGCAGACCGCGCAGCCGCTGATCCTGCTCAAGGCGCGCAAGCGCGCGGCGGGACCCGGCTCGGTGACGGTGTTCGGGACCGCGATCCCTGCGCATGCGATCGCGGCGACGCCGAATCTGAGCTGGCGGATCGACGAGGATCTCGCACGGTATTTCACCGGCACGTTCCTGGGCGATCTGATGGTCGCGAGCTCCGGGATGACGATCGGGAACAACGAGCTGTTCCTGCGCGAGATCCGCGGCGGGCGGATCGTCGAGCCGTACGCGTTCCGGTTCGAAGACGAGCCGGTCACGCTGGCGAAGAAGCGCGCGCGCGCACGGCTCGGAAAGCTCTCGCCGCGAAGCGTGGCGATCGTCCGCGAGGCCGAGATGCGCGGCGACACCGAGCGCGTCGTGCGGTGGACGAAGCGCGCGCGCCCGCGCACGATCGCGCTGCCGCACCCGGACTACCGGCCGTACAACAAAGCCGACGGGGCGTCGTTCTACGCGCCGCCGCGCCACGCGATCTACTGGCGGGACGGCGGCGCGTACGTCTACACGTTCAAGCGCAACGGGAACTGGTATCTGCACGGCGCCGGCGGCAAGCCGTACTTCGAGCGGGAAGGGATCACGTGGGCGCTGATCGCGAACCGGTTCAAGACGCGCTATCTGCCGCCCGGATCGATCCTCGACAGCGGCGCGCCGTGCGCGTTCCTGCGGCCGGGCGTCGCGGAGGACGAGCTCTACTGCATCCTGGCGTGGACGCTTACGCGCACCGCGAACCGCATCCTGAAGTCGGTGCTGAACCATACGCGCAACATCCAGAGCAAGGACTTCGAGCGGATGCCGTACCCGGCATGGGTCGCGCCGCGCGAGAAGCGCGCGATCGTGTCGCTGACGCGCGCGACGGTCGCACGCGCGCGCGCAGGCGAACGGATCGACGAAGAGTCTGTGATCGCGGAGCTCGACCGGCTCTTCGCCCGCTCCGAACCCGGCGCTAGCTATCGCGCGAGCGGGACGTCGGGGCGCGTGGTGACGGGCTCGCCGGACTCTTCCATCGGCGCGACGACGTTGTAGGCGCGCAGCGACATCGCCTTCGCGACGCCGTCGTACGCGTAGGTCGTCACCGAGCAGTTCGCGACGTCACCCTGGCGGTCGATCTCGAGGAGCTGCTGCTCGGTGAGCTTCTCGAGCACGTAGCGGAAGCACAGCACGATGACCTGGTGGGTCACGATCGCGACGCGGCAGTTCGCGTAGTCGCGCGCGAGCGAGTCGACGACGCTGCGCACGCGCAGGATGACGTCGCACCAGCTCTCGCCGCCGGGCGGCCGGTAGTAGAACTTGCCGAGGACGCGCCGCAGCTCGGCTTGGTCGGGGAAGCGCTGCTCGATCCCGAGCCGCGTGAGCCGGTCGAGCGAGCCGAACTCCTTCTCGCGCAGCCGCTCGTCGACGGTCGTCGGAACCGTCCAGCCGGCGGCGCGCAGCGCGGTCGCCGCCGTCCGCTGCGCGCGCACGTACGGCGAGGCGATCACCGCGTCGATCGGATCGAGGTGCCGCGCGCACCACGTCCCGAGCGCGGTCGCTTGCCGCTCGCCGAGCTCGGAGAGCTCGACGTCGCAGTCGCGCGCCGCCGCGATGTCGATCGTCATCGCGCCCGACGCCATCGCCAGGTCGCGCGCGACGTTGCCCGCGCTCTGCGCGTGGCGGATCAAGAACAGCTCGCTCGGCCAGCCGACCTCCATGGAGCGGTCGTACCCCGCTTCGGCACATCCTTCGACAAGCTCAGGATGACGGGGCGGCGGAGGCTATTTCTTCGCGGCCAGCGTCCTGAGGGCGTCGAGGGTGTTGTCGACGTGCTTCGCGGGGTCGAGGTTGGTGTAGGCGTAGGCGATCGTGCCGTCGGGGGCGATCACGTAGCTCGTGCGGTTCGCGAAGCCCGGCGCGAGCGCCGCGTCGTACTCCTTGGCGATCTTCAAGCCGGGGTCCGAGGCGACCAGGAACGCCGAGCGGCACTCCTGCGTCGAGAACTTCTTCTGCGTCTCGATGTCGTCGCCGCTCACGCCGATCACCTGCGCGCCGAGCTTCTTGTAGTCGGCGACGTGCTCGGAGAACAGGTGCGCCTCGGTCGTGCAGCCGCTGGTGAACGACTTCGGGAAGAAGTACAGCACGACCGGGCCCTTCGCGAGCGCCGCCTTCAGGTCGACCGTCACGACGTCGCCGCCCTGCGCCGCCTGCAGCGTGAACTCCGGCGCCGCGGTCCCGTGCTCGAGGTGCGCCGTCGCGCGCCGCACCCCGACGAACCCGACCGCCGCCGAGACGGCCAGCGCGATCACCCCCGCGACAACGAACTTGTTCATCTCCGCACCCTCGCGTAAAGTCCTGAGGAAAGTCTAAAGACCGATCTGCCGGGCGATCACGAGGCGCTGCACCTCGTTCGTCCCCTCGCCGATCTCGTTGATCTTCTGGTCGCGGTACATCCGCGAGATCGGGTACTCGTCCATGAAGCCGTAGCCGCCGTGGATCTGGAGCGCCTCGTTCACCACCCGGTGCGAGACCTCGCCGGAATACAGCTTCGCCAGCGAGGCGCTCAGCTCGAACTCGCGGCCCTGGTCCTTCTCCCACGCCGCCTTGAGCACCATCAGCTTGGCGTGCTCGATCTCGGTCAGCATGTCGGCGAGCTTGAACTGGATCGCCTGGAACTTGCTGATCGGCTTGCCGAACTGGTGCCGCTCCTTGGCGTACTTGTACGCCTCGTCGTAGGCGCCCATCGCCAGCCCAACCGAGAGCGCCGCGACCGAGATCCGGCCGCCGTCGAGGATCGTGAGGAAGTTCTGCAGTCCCCGGCCCCGCTTGCCGAGCAGGTTCTCCTCGGGGACCGCCGCGTCTTGGAACGAGAGCTCCCGGGTGTCCGACGCCCGCCAGCCCATCTTCTTGTACTTCTTCGAGCGGGTGAAGCCCGGGGTGTCCTGCGGGACGATCAGCGTCGAGATCTCGCGGCGGCCGCCGGGCCCGCCGGTCACGGCGGTGATCGTCGTCCCGCCGGTGATCTCGGTCCCGCTGTTGGTGATGAAGGCCTTGGTCCCGTTGATCACCCAGTTGCCGTCCCGCAGCTCGGCTCGGGTCTGGGTGCCGCCGGCGTCGCTCCCCGCACCCGGCTCGGTCAGGCCGAAGCCCCACAGCATCTCGCCCCTTGCCAGGGGGACGAGGTACTTCTCCTTTTGCGCCTCGGTGCCGAAGAGAAAGAACGGCGAGGCGCCGAGCGAGACGTGGGCGGCCAGGGTGATCCCGGTCGAGGCGTCGGCGCGGGCGATCTCCATGACGGCGAGCGCGTAGCTCACCGTGTCGGCGCCGGCACCGCCGTACTCCTCCGGGAAAGGCAGTCCCATCAGTCCGAGCTCGGCCATCTTCCGCACCAGGTCGTACGGAAAGCGCTCCTCCCGGTCGTTGCGCTCGGCCTGCGGCGCGACTTCGTCGCGCGCGAACTCGCGGCACAGGTCGCGGATCGCCTTCTGCTCGTCGGTCAGGTCAAAGTTCATACAACACCGGAGGTATGGGCTGCGGGCCGCCCAATACCTGTTCAACCCCAGCGCCGGAGTGCCGTCCCAAGCATGATCAGACTCCGCGGCGTTTCGCTCACGTACCCCAACGGGACGCGGGCGCTCGACGACGTCGATCTCGAGATCGAGAAAGGCAGCTTCGTTTTCCTGGTCGGTCATTCGGGGACCGGGAAGTCGTCGCTGCTCAAGCTCCTCTACCGGGAAGAACTGCCCTCGCACGGCGAGGTCTACGTGGACAACGTCCGCGTCGACACGCTGCGCCGCGGCCGCGTCCCGAAGCTGCGCCGCAACATCGGCGTCGTCTTCCAAGACTTCAAACTGCTCTCGCACAAGACGGTGTGGGAGAACGTCGCGTTCGCGCTCCAGGTGACCGGGACGCGGACCAAAGACGTGATGCGCATGGTCCCGCGCGCGCTCGACCTGGTCGGGCTCTCGCACAAGAGCCGGATGTTCCCGAGCGAGCTCTCGGGCGGCGAGCAGCAGCGCACCGCGATCGCGCGCGCGCTGGTCGGCAACCCGAAGATCCTGCTCTGCGACGAGCCGACCGGGAATCTCGATCCCTCCAACACGACCGAGATCATGGAGCTGCTGCAGCGCATCAACCTCAAGGGCACGACCGTGGTGGTCGCGACCCACAACCAGGCCGTCGTCGACCGGATGCGCCGGCGCGTCGTTCGCCTGGAGCACGGACGCATTCTGCACGACGACGAGCGAGGCTACTATTTCCGTGGACTGGGGCAGACTGCGGTTCTTCCTGGGTGAGGTTCTGACGAACTTCACCCGCAACGCCGGGATGCAGTTCACCGCGATCGGAACGGTCGCGGTCACCATCATCCTGCTCGGCTCGTTCCTGTACGTCCAAGAGACGCTCAAGACGTTCGGGACCGGCGTCCTCTCGCAGATCGAGATCGCCGTCTACTTGAAGGACGACGTCGACGACGCGAAGGCCAAGGACCTCGCCGCGAAGCTCGCGAGCGACCCGCGCATCGCCTCGGCCGCGTACGTTCCGAAGCGCGACGGGCTCAAGCGGATGCAGGCCGTGCTCGGCAAGGACTTCGACACCTCGCTGCTGACCACGAACCCACTCCCGAACACCTATCACGTGCGCGTCAAAGATCCCGACCAGGTACCGGCGGTCGCGCGCTGGATCGCCAAGGACCCGCGCGTCGCGAAGACCGACTACGCCGCCGACACGGTGCAGAAGCTGCTCAAGACCGCCGCCGTCCTCGGCCGCGCCGGAATCGCGCTGATCGCGCTGCTCTCGCTCTCCGCCGCCATCGTGATCGCCAACACGATCCGCCTGACGGTCTTCGCACGCCGCCGCGAGATTGCGATCATGCAGTTGGTGGGCGCGACGAACTTCTACATCCGCATGCCGTTCATCGCCGAGGGAATGCTCGCCGGCGTGCTCGGCGCCGCCCTCGCGATCGGCGTGCTCGCGCTCGCCGAGCACCAGGTCGTGCCGAAGCTCGCCTCGACGCTCGCGTTCGTGACGTTCCGCGTCAACGAGCTGACGCTGTGCGCCGAGCTGCTCGTCGTCGGCGCCGCGGTCGGCCTCGTCGCAGCCTGGTTCAGCGTCGGACGGCACCTGCGCACGTGACGGCTCGGCGCGCGGGCGACACGGCGACGGAGCAGGGAACGATCCTGCTCGTCGACGACGACACGAATCTGCGCGGAATTCTGCGCGCGAACTTCGAGGTCGTCGGCTTCGACGTCGTCGACGCGCCGAACGCCGACGCGGCGCTCGCCGCGCTGGACCGCGCGCGGCCGGACGCGATCGTCCTCGACGTGCTCTCGGCGGGCCACGACGGGCCGGCGGTCGTGCGCCGCATCCGCACGCACCCGCAGGGGACGCACGTCCCGCTGATCGTCCTCACCACCGGCGTGCGCGCCGGCGACGCGGTCCGCGCACTCGACGCCGGCGCCGACGACGTCCTCGTCAAGCCGTTCGCGCCCGAAGAGATGCTGGCGCGCGTGC
>DATHLL010000418.1:0-3703 GCA_035488195.1 Candidatus Elarobacter sp.
GACGTCGTCCAACTCGGCTCGCTGTACCATTTGGGACATAATGATAGCCCATTCGGTAGCCTCCCCGCAAGACTCGGCCCCGAAACTGGCCGGAAAGACAACCGTACCGATCAAGAGAATTCCGGGCTACGTCACCCTGCGTGGCCCCGCGGCCGAGGTGATCGTCACGGCGCGCGCGTACCGACGCGCACATGGCGGACGTTCTGACCCTCACCGCGCTCCGTGCGCTCGTGTCGTTTTCCGAGCCGGGGCTTTCACCGGACGCCGCGCGCGTGGCGTACGTGCGGACGACGCGCGACCGGCGCAACGACCGGATGGCGCACGAGCTCGTCGTCGTGCGCAGCGACGGAACGGGGACGCGAACGGTGGACGCCGGGCCGTTCGTCGGGTCGCCGCGCTGGTCGCCGGACGGAACGCGCCTCGCATGGTTGCGACACACCGCCAAGCACGAGGAGGACCAGATCGTCGTCGTGCGCCTGGCGACCGGTGCGGAGCGCGTGGTCACGCGCGCGCCGCAGGGCGTGCAGCAGTTCGCGTGGAGCCCCGACGGGCGCCGCATCGCGTACGTCACGCCGGATGCAGAACCGAACGCCGCGGCCGCGAAGCGGCACGACGATCTGTTCGAGCTCGGCGAGGACGGCTTCCTCACCGACAAGCCGATCGCGCCGTCGCATCTCTGGCTGCAGCCCGCCGACGGCGGCCGCGCGCGGCGCCTCACGCACGGGACGTGGAGCGTGTACGAAGGCGTCGCGCCGTTCGTGGGCGGCCCCAGCGATCCGTCGTGGTCGGCGGACGGGCGCACGATCCTGATCACGCGCGCGCCGGACCCGCACGACGCGGTGACCGATCGCTCGTGGCCCGCCGCGGTCGACGTCGCGACCGGCGCGGTCCGCGACCTCGGCACGGCCCGCCGCTACGTCTACGCACCGATGTTCGCGCCGAGGGGCGACCGCTACGTCTATCTGAAACCGCACGGTCCGGGACCGATCAGCGTGATCGACGCGTTCGTCGCCCCGCGCGCGGGCGGCGACGGCGTCGATCGCACCGCGGAACTCGACCGCGACTTGCAAACGATCCGCTGGGCCGAAGACACGCTGATCGCGACCGCGACCGACGGGATGCGGCAAGCGATCGTCACGATCGCGCCCGGCGGTTCGGCGCAGCGCATCGAGGTCGGCTCGCTCTCGGTCGATGACGTGGACGCAGCGAAGAACGGCGCGATCGCGTTCGTGGCCAGCAGCTCGACGCGCCCGCCGGAAGTCTACGTCATGCGGTCCGCGCATACGCGGCCGCTCGCGCTCACCGACGCGAACGCGCGATTGCGGCGCATGGCGTTCGGGCGCGTCGAGACGATTCGCTGGACGGCTGCGGACGGCATGGTCTCGGAAGGATTGCTCGTCCATCCGGTGCACGAGCGCGCCGGCGTGAAGTATCCGCTCGTGATCTGGCATCACGGCGGACCGGAGGCGGCGATCAACACCGGGTTCGCCGAAGGCACCGATGAAGGCTGGCCGATCGGCCAGCTCGCCGCGGCGCGCGGCTGGTATGCGTTCTTGCCGAACTACCGCGGCAGCGACGATCTCGGGACGGCGCACGAGCACGCGATCTACGAAGATCCGGGCGCCGGCCCGATGAGCGACGTCATGGCCGGCCTCGAGACGATCGAGCGCCGCGGCACGATCGACACCTCGCGCGAATGCGTCGGCGGACACTCGTACGGCGGCGACATGACCGCGTGGATCATCGGCCACGACGCGCGCTGGCGCTGCGCCGTGCTGGGCGACGCCGCGGTCGACTGGATCGAGGCGTACGACCTCTCCGGAAACGGCAACCTCGCCTGGTCGCGCGACTCGCTGGGCGGTTCGCCGTGGCAGAGCGCCGCGATGCTGCAGCGCTATCGCGAGGACTCTCCGATCACGTACGCGGCGCAGGTGCGGACGCCGACGCTGATCCTCACCGGCTTGGCCGACCAAGTCGTGCCGTTCAGCGAAGCGTGGGAGTTCTACCACGCCCTGCGCGACAACCACGTGCCGGTGCACCTCGTCGGCATCCCGACCGCGCACCACACGCCGCGCGATCCGGTCCGGCTCGAGAGCTACCAGCAGCGCATCCTGGACTGGTTCGCACAGCACCTTCGCTGAAGGCGAATGCAAACTTGGCCACTTAGGTATTGCATTTTCTGCATCGGCCGTTCACGATTATTCCATGTGGAAGTGGTTTCTCGTCATCGTATCGCTCTGCTGCCTTGGATCGGCCGGCCAGGTCCGTACCGGGTCGCCGGAGCGTAAAAGGCGAGACGGGGCCGGCGGTCGACTTGACGCCGCTCTTGCAGCAGAATGAAGATCAGTTCGCCTACAAGGTGATCTCTCGCGCCCTGGACCGAACCGCCGACGGCAACCGGTTCCTGGATTCGCTCTTCTTCGCGCTCGTAGCGGCACAGGCGGCGATCTTCGCGATCATTCTCGACAAGATCCACGAGTATCCGGCCGTCGACTGGATACCGATGCTCGTCGGCGTCGGCCTCGCGCTCGCCGGCGCCGGATTGTCGGTATTCGTCGGCGACGGCCCGGATCCGAATGAGTTCGCGGCCGACTTCCCCGTGAATCCGAATGCCACCCGGAAAGCTCACATCGATCACTATCTCGTGAAGGCTAGCCGAAACCAACGGCTGGGAATCGTCAAAGTCATCCTGCTGGCGGTCGCAGCAGGGTTGACCATGGTGCCTCTGATCATTGCAACGGCAGGCCGGGCCGTAGGAGTTTAAGGAATACCACCATGGAAGACGTCGACGTCAACTGCTACGCACATCCTGACCGCCAGCGGCCCCTCTCCAGCGAGAACCTCCGGAAGCGCCCGCCGACGTATTCGGTGGTGTGGGGCTACGGTTTTCGACCTAGCTTGAACCCGCAGCGCGAAAGCGAGTCGCTGGTACACCGGCTCGCCGGTATCGGCCGCCGCCTCTTCACGATGCTGATGCTAGTGAAGAGAATCTGATCCCGGCATCGAACACTTGTGCGCCAACCTGTGGTATAATAACAGCGGAACGACGCTACCTAAACGTGTAGCGCGTTCCGCATAAAAACCGAAGCGGCCCGATCAGTGCTGAGAACACTGACCGGGCCCGTCACCCGATGGAGTCAACATCGAATGACAACCCGCGAGTTCGACGCGCCCGCGTCGAGCACCCGGCCCGCATCCTCACGCCAGGATCGCCGCCGGCCCATCAACAGAATCGCCTGGCTTCTCGCGCGATCGATCCGCCGGGAACCGGTGCGATACGAGCACTACGCACGACGCTTCGGCGGATCGCCGTACGCATTCCAAAGCGATCTTGCCGCCTTACGCCGCGCGAACATCTACCGCGCCGGCAAACGGTTGGGATCATGAAGAACGTCATCCCGTTCAGGCCACCGGAGGGATTCGCGGCCCACGGCATCGAGTGGACGAGAGAGCCGGCCACCGACCGCGAGCGCTCGCTGCGCGAAGCGTACCTCACGTACGAGCTCTCCTGCGGCCCAGACGGCCTGGTCTCCGTGCTCCTTCTCACGAGCGTTTGCCGGCGCACCGGAACCGTCGCGGCGGACCTGCAAAGCGCCGCCGATCACGCGGAGGACCTCCTCAGCATCAAGCTGGTCCGTCATCGCGTTCGCGCAATCGAGATCGCTCACGATGCGATCGCGGACGGCCGCGTTTTCTGGACCTG
>DATHLL010000419.1:0-4974 GCA_035488195.1 Candidatus Elarobacter sp.
GACGCCGCGCGGGTCGATGCGCGGCTGGTCGTCGCGCTGGTCGCGGTCGAGTCGTCGTGGGATCCGCGGGCGGTCTCGCCGGCCGGCGCGCGCGGGCTAGGCCAGCTCATGCCCGGGACCGCGGCCGGCCTCGGCGTCGACCCGGACGATGCGGCGGCGAACCTCCACGGCACGGTGACCCACCTCGCCGCGCTGCTCGCCCGGTACGGCCGCCTCCCGGCGCCCGAGCGCTACGCCCGCGCGATCGCCGCCTACAACGCCGGCGCCGGGGCGGTCGACCGCTACGGCGGCGTCCCGCCCTACGCCGAGACCCGCTCAGAGGTGCGCCGGGTGATCGCCCTGTGGCGCCGCCTCTGCGGCGTGTAGCGCCGGCCGCGGCTCGGCCAGCTTCTCCGCGACCGGAGGCTGCGGATCGGGCGCGGGCGGCTCGACCGCGACGGCGTCGTCCGGCGCGGGGCCGTCGAAGGGCAGGGTCGGCTCGTACGGCTCGTGCTCGTCGCGGGCGACGTCGTACGGGGCGTCGTACGCGGCCGCGTCGTACGGCGTGGGGTCGTAGGAGGGCGGCTCGTAGGGCTTCTTCTCCGCCTCGTCCTGGAGGTCGGCGGCGCGCTCCATCTCGCGGATGAAGGTCTGCGAGGTGTTCTGGATCTCGCGCATGACGTTGCCCGCCTTCCGCGCGACGCGCGGAAGCTGTTCGGGGCCGAAGAGCAGGAGGGCGGCGGCGCCGAGCAGCGCCATGTCGGGGATCGAGAGCATCCAGAGGGTTTCTTCCCGGTCCCGTGCAACGCGTCATGCCCCGCCCTCGGCGGAGATCAGCGAAGGCGCCTCCCGCCCTGAAGATCATCTACACCCGCGGCAACCGGACCGAGACGTTGGCCTCGATCGCCACGCTTCGGAAGATCCTCAACCGGTTCGTCGCTCACCGCGTGTTCTACGAAGTGAGCTCGCGCAACAAGCGCGGGCACGAGTTCTTTTCGGCGAAGAACACCTTCGTCGTCGGCTCGATCGAGATCGTGAACCGCGACTACCTCACGATCACGATCTTCGACGCGAACAACGCTTCGCACTCAATCGAGATCCTGAACCCGGCGGCGATGCGGATCTACGACGACACGCTCGGGAAAGGCTTCGCCGTCTCGTTCCTGAGCGAGGGCGCGGGCGGCGTCGAGTCGCGCTGCTACCTGCGCGACGAGGGCGAGGACGGCGAAGGGATCAAGGAGCGCAGCGAGCTCGAGAAGATCACGCTCCCGCAGCTCTTCGAGTACCTCGAGGACATCACCCAAGTCGACATCATCGGAACGACGCCGGGGAAGGGCTAAAGAGCGTCGACCGCTTTCGTCACCGCTTGCGGGTCGCCCCCGAACAGGCCGAGCACGTCGCGGTCCTTGACGGCCTCGGCGGTGAACCCGTAGACGAGGTGCTTCGGGCGGTAGACGTCCTCGGCGCGGTGCGCGCCTTCGATGAAGACGTGGTACGCGTCGTTGTCGAGGTAGAGCGTGCGCGTCCCGTCCTGCGAGCGGAACGCGAGCGTGTCGTAGCGCTGGAACGGCGCGCGCTCCGCGCCCGGCAGCGGCGGGTCGTGGATCTCCGCGATCTCCGGCAGCTTCCGCGCCGCGTCGGCGGCGGCGCGCTCGACCTTCTCGCGCGGGACCAGCGCGTCGATCGCGGGGCCGATCTGCGGATCCGCCAGCAGCCCGAGCAGCAGATGCGGCGGCGCGACGAACTCCGCGCCGTGCTCGAGCGCGTGCGTCACGCCGGCGCGCAGCACGGCGAGCAACTCGGGACCGAGGCGGAGCTGTTCGTTGTCGGTCACCTGCGTTTCATGCGCGACTCGAGCCGCGTCGCCTTCCGCAGCATCCGCACCGCCTCGCCGCGCCGTCCGCTGCGGTGCAGCGCGACGCCGAGGTTGTGGTACGCCGGCGCGTACGCGTCGTCGGCGAGCAGCGCGTACTCGTAGTGCGCGATCGCGTCCTCGACGGCGCCGCCTTCGAGCAGCAGGTTGCCGATCGTCGTGATCGCCGCAGCGCTGCGCGGGTCGGCTTCGAGTGCGAGGATCAGCTCGTCGACGGCGCGTTCCAGATCGAGCCTGCGGATCGCGACGATCGCGCGTTTGTTGCGCACTGCGGCGACCTGCGCCGCCGTCGCGGCGACGCGCAGCGCCTCCTCGAACGCCGGCTCCGCGTCGGCGAGGCGGCCGCGTTCGAGCGCCCGGGTGCCGCGAGCGAACGCCGCCGTGCCGCCGAGCGCGGTTCCGCCCGGCCCGACCGTGCCGGCCGCGCGCCCGGGGAGCAAACGGCGCAGTCGGTCGAAGAACGCCACGTGGGGGTCTTGCACGTCGACGTCGTCACGCTCTTCCCGGAGATGTTCGCCCCGGTGATCGGCCTGTCGATCGTCGGCCGCGCGGTCGAGCGCGGCCTGGTCGCGGTCCGCACCCACCACCTGCTCGACGCGCTCGAGCCGGGCCGGCGCGCCGACGAACGCCCCTACGGCGGCGGCCCCGGCATGGTGCTCCGCATCGAGCCACTCGCCCGCATCCTCGACGGCATCATCGCCGACGCCGCACCCGACGAGCGGCGGAAGATCGTGCTGACCTCCGCCAGCGGCCCGGTCTTCCGCCAGGCCTACGCGGCCGCGTGGGCGGCGCTGGACCGGCTGGTGCTGATCTGCGGCCACTACGAAGGCGTCGACGAGCGGCTGCGCGAGCTCTACCCGGTCGAGGAAGTCTCGCTCGGCGAGTTCGTCCTGACCGGCGGCGAGATCGCCGCGATGGCGTTCCTCGACGCGACCGCCCGCCTGATCCCGGGCGCGATCGACCCGGACTCGGCCGCGACCGAGTCCTGGACCGCCGAAGCGTTGGACCATCCCGCCTACACGCGGCCGCCGGCGTTCCGGGGCGTCGACGTCCCCGCGGTGCTGCTCAGCGGCGACCACGCGAAGATCGCGGAATGGCGCCGCGAACAGTCGCGCCTCCGCGCGATCGCCCGCAACCAAGCCCGATAAGAGCCGCGGCGTACGAGCCGTATGCTTGTCTCAGGCATACGATTCGTATATACTGAGCGTATGCCTCGGATCTCGCTGCTGCTCTCGGACGAGGACCTCGCGATCATCGACGCGGCGGCGTCCCCGAACCGCAGCGCCTTCATGGTCGCGGCTGCCAAGGAGGTGGCGGCGCGGATCCGCCGTGCCCGAGAGGACGAGGAGATCGCGCGCATCTGTGCCGAGCAGGCGGACGAAGACCGTGAGCTGGCCGCGGACTGGGAGTGCACGCTGCTCGACGGCCTGGAGGACGAGCCGTGACGGCGGTCCGCGGCGCCGTCCTGCGCGTCGCGCTCGACCCCGCGCGGGGCAGCGAGCTGAAGAAAGCCCGGCCGTGCGTGGTCGTGCAGCGTGACGCCGCGAACGCGACCTCGCCGACGCTGATCGTCTGCCCTTTCACCGACGCGCGCGGCCGGCCCGGAAATCTGCTCAACGTCGCCGTCGGCCGCGGGGTCGGCGGGCTCACGAAGGATAGCCTGCTCCGGTGCAACCAAATCCACGCCGTCGACAAGGAGCGCGTCCTCGAGCAGCTCGGTTCGCTGCCGCCGGATATCATGGAGCAAGTGGACGCCGGGTTGCGGAGAATCCTCGACCTCTGAGGGCCTACGGACCGGAACCGGTGCGCCTTGCCCGAGTAGGGGGTCCGTGGTACACTACCGAGGTTGCCCGCCGCCCCGCGCGGCGTTTTCGCTGTTCGTCAGAGAGCTGTCATGAACGTACTCGACCTGATCCAGAAGGAACAGGAGAAGCCGAACGTCCCGGACTTCCGTCCGGGCGACACCGTCAAGGTCTACTCGAAGGTCGTCGAGGGCGGCAAAGAACGCGTCCAGATGTTCGAGGGCGTGGTGACGGTCCGCAAGGGCGGCGGCCTCGGCGAGACGATCACGGTCCGCCGCATCGCCCACGGCGTCGGCGTCGAGCGCTCGTTCCTGCTGCACAGCCCCCGGCTCGACCGCATCGAGGTCTCGAAGCGCGGGATCGTGCGGCGCGCGCGCCTCTACTACTTGAGCGAGAAGGTCGGCAAGGCGGCGCGCATCAAGGAGCGCAAGCAGGACCGCAAGACGGAGCGCAAGACCGCCAAGTAGCGCGGTCTCCATCGTGACCCCGCTCGAGCTCCTCGCGCTGATCGCGGTGTTCGCGATCGTTCGCGTGGCGATCAGCATCCGCCCCGAGACGCCGGTCGCGGCCGGCACCGGCGAGCCGCGCCCGGGCGCCTCCGCGCGCACCGTCATCCGCGAGTACCTCGACGCGTTCATCGTCGCCGGCCTGGTCGCGCTGTTCCTGATCACGTTCGTCGTGCGGACGTTCTTCATCCCCAGCGGGTCGATGGAGCCGACGCTGCAGATCAAGGACGTGCTCCTGGTCAACGAGTTCGAGTACCGCTTCACCAAGCCGCACGAAGGCGACATCGTCGTCTTCCCGCCGCCGATCCCGAGCCCGAACGACTTCATCAAGCGCACCATCGGGCTTCCCGGCGACCAGATCCGCGTCCACAACGGCGTCGTCTACCGCAACGGCGTCGCGATGAACGAGCCCTACATCGCGGACAAGCCGAACTACGAGCTCGAGATCAAGGACTACGGGATCTACGTGAACGGCTCGCCGCTCGACCCGGCGCTGACGAACGTCCCGCCCAAGGAGAAGTGGAGCGCTCCCGACCGCATCCCCGACGGCTGCTACATCATGTTCGGCGACAACCGCAACAACTCCGAAGATTCGCACATCTGGGGCTTCGCGCAACCCGCCGGCACGTTTTACAGCGGCCAGCGCAAAGGTGAGAAAGCGGGCTTCACCGGCCACGCGTTCCTGCTGTTCTGGCCGCTGCCGCGTATCCGAATCCTGCACTAGCGGGGGCGGAATCCGCGCGTGCGCATGCGAAAATTGCGCTCGTGGCGAGAACGCGCACGTTTCTCTCGCTCACCGCGCAGGTCGCGCTCC
>DATHLL010000420.1:0-3605 GCA_035488195.1 Candidatus Elarobacter sp.
GCGCTCGTCTGCCGGCCGCTCCGCATCGAAGCGCGGATGATGAGCGATTCGTCGATGGTCCGCATCGGGAGCACCCGCGCGAAACCGGCGGCCGACGGTCCGGACCTCTCGAACGCGCTCACGCCCGCGCAGATCAACGACGCCTGGGCGCGCTTCGTGCAGCGGCAACTCGGCGAGATGCCGTTCACCGGCGGAGGCTAGCCGTGTCCGGCGCACGCTCGCCGAGCCGCCGTCGCTTTTGCGCGGGGGCCGCGGCAGCCTTTGCCGTGGCGCCGCTTGCGACGCGTTCCGACCGCCGCGGAGCGCCTAGAGAAGCTCAGCCATGATGCAGTCGGAAAGGCCTCTGCCCGACCGGCGCCGTTTTTTGAGCGGCACGGCACTTGGCTTGGCGGCGGCGGAACTCGCGACGTTCGGCGTCGCGAGCGCACAGACGGCCTCCCACACGTCATTTCCGTCCTTGAAACACGTCGATGCCGGCGTTCTGAACATCGCGTACGCCGAAGCCGGGCCCGCCGGCGGTCCCGCCGTGCTGCTACTGCACGGGTGGCCGTACGACATCCACAGCTACGTCGACGTCGCGCCGCTGCTCGCGTCGGCCGGCTACCACGTCGTCGTCCCGTATCTCCGCGGCTACGGATCGACCCGGTTTCTCTCGGACGCCGCGTTCCGGAACGGGCAGCAGGCCGCCGTCGCCGTCGATGCGATCGCCCTCATGGACGCGCTCGGGATCAAGAGCGCGATCATCGGCGGGTTCGATTGGGGATCGCGCACGGCCGCGATCATGGCGGCGCTATGGCCCGAGCGCTGCAAGGCGCTCGTGGCCGTGAGCGGCTACTTGATCACGAACGTGAAAGCGCAGGCCCAGCCGCTGCCGCCGGAAGCGGAACTAGGGTGGTGGTACCAGTACTACTTCTCGACGGAACGCGGCCGGCTCGGATACGACGAAAACCGCAACGCGTTCAACAAGCTGATCTGGAAGACGGTCTCGCCGAAGTGGGGCTTCGACGACGCGACGTACGCGCGGACCGCCGCGTCCTTCACGAACCCGGATCACGTGGCGATCGTCATCCACAACTACCGCTGGCGGCTGGGCCTCGCGAAGGGCGAGGCGAAGTACGACGCGCTCGAGCAGCGCCTTTTTCAAGGCCCCGTCATCACGGTGCCGACGATCACGATCGCGAGCGATTTCGACGGCGCCGGCGCCGACGGATCGGCCTATCGAAACAAGTTCACGGGCAAGTACTCGCATCGGATCCTCCACGGCATTGGCCATAACGTGCCGCAGGAAGCACCCAAGGCGTTCGCCGACGCCATCGCCGCCGTCGCCCGATAACGCTCGGAAGCATCACGTATCGCCGCCGGGGAGATCTCGATCCGCAAGCGAGCGCCTGATCTGAAGGCCCACGCATAGTGCGCTAGTGTACAATAGCGGCCTGGGAGGGCGCCGGATGAGCTTCCTTCGGCTGCGGCATCGCTGCTGCGAGCATCGTGATCGGGCTCCGTCCGCTTGCGATTGTCACTGTGCGCGCCGGAGGAGCGTGGGAACCGCAGCTCGTCGACGGCCACGCGCTCCCGCTCAACGACGCGGCACTTTTCGCGAGCTTTCCGCCGGAACGTCCTTCGCGATGGGTGCATGCGGTGCTCCGCATCCGAGACGAGGAGGCTTTCCGTGGTGTCCTTCAATGACGTCGACAGGCGCAGCCGGCGCCGCGGCCTGAGCCCGCGGCAGCTCGAGGCCGTCACCGCGGCGATCGTCGAGCGGATCGCCGAACCGATCTCCGTCTCGGCGCTCTCCGCCGTCGTCGGCCTGAGCCGGTCGTACTTCTCGCATGCGTTTCGGCGCAGCGTCGGATGGACGCCTCACAAGCACGTCGTGCGGTTGCGGCTCGAGCGGGCGATGCTCCTCATGGCGCACACCGAGACCTCGCTCACCGAGGTCGCGCTCGCGGCCGGGTTCGCGGACCAGTCGCACTTCTCGCGATCGTTCCGGCGGCTGACCGGCGTGACGCCGGCGGACTGGCGGAAAGCGCACAAGCGTCCAAGCTTTTCGGATCGCGGCGCTCTAGCATCGTGTTCTTGACGACGAGGAGCGATCCGTGATGCCCATCTCGAAAATGCAGCTCGCCGCTGCGGCCGTGGCGGCCGTTACCGCGCTGGGATACTCGATGGTGGCGAAGCCGGCCCCGAGCGCCGCCGGCACGGGGTCGTCCGTGCGAAACATCGTGCTGGTCCACGGCGCGTTCGCCGACGGCTCGAGCTGGGCCAAAGTGATCCCGCTCCTGCAGGCGAAGGGCTATAACGTCGTCGCGGTCCAGAACCCGCTGACGTCGCTCGCCGACGACGTCGCGGCGACGAAGCGCGTCATCGCGGCGCAGAACGGTCCCGTCATCCTGGCCGGCCACTCGTGGGCCGGGATGGTGATCAGCGAAGCCGGCAACGACCCGAAGGTCGCCGGGCTGGTCTACGTCGCGGCGCTCGTCCCCGACAAAGGGCAGTCCGCGAACGACGCGACGAAGGGCTACCCCGCGGCGCCGGGCCTAGCCGAAGCGAGACCGGATGCAGCGGGCTACCTGTCGCTGACGCGCCGAGGCGTCGACGAAGACTTCGTCCCGAATCTACCCGCGTCCGAACGCGCCGTGGTGTACGCCACGCAGGGCCCTTGGAACAGCGCCGCGCTCGGCGACAAAGTCGCGAACCCCGCGTGGGCGACGAAACCGACCTGGGCCATCGTCGTGAACGATCGCATGATCTCTCCGCAGTTCGAGCGTGACGCGGCAAAGCGCATGCACGCGACGACGACGACGCTGAACACGAACCACGTCGCGATGCTCTCCATGCCGAGAGAAGTCGCGAACGTCATCATCGACGCGGCGACCAAGGCAGCCAACAAATAAGACCGTTCTCGCGAACGCGAACGAAACGAGGTCAGTACCATGCCGACGATCACGACCCGCGACGGCACCGCGATCTATTACAAAGACTGGGGCAGCGGACAACCGGTGGTGTTCAGCCACGGGTGGCCGCTCAGCGCGGACGCCTGGGAAGACCAGATGTTTTTCCTTGCCTCGCGCGGATACCGCTGCGTCGCGCACGACCGGCGCGGCCACGGACGGTCGGGCCAGCCGTGGGGCGGCCAGACGATGGACACGTTCGCCGACGATCTCGCGGCGCTCGTCGAAGCGCTCGATCTTCGCGACGCGATCCACGTCGGGCATTCCACCGGCGGTGGTGAAGTGGCGCGCTACATCGCGAACTACGGAACCGGGCGCGTCGCAGCGGCGGTCCTGATCAGCTCAGTCCCGCCGCTCTTGCTGAAAACGCCGGCGAACCCCGGAGGCGCGCCGATCGAGGCGTTCGACCAGTTGCGCGCGACCGTCCTGGCCGACCGGTCGCAGTTCTTCAAAGACCTGAGCGCATCGTTCTACGGCGCGAACCGCGCCGGGTCGAAGGTGTCGCAAGGCGTCCGCGACGCGTTCTGGATGCAGGGCATGCTCGCGAGCCTCGACGCCTGCCACGACTGCATCAAGGCGTTCTCGGAGACCGACCAGACCGAAGATCTCAAGAAATTCGACGTCCCCGCGCTCGTCATCCAGGGCGACGACGAT
>DATHLL010000421.1:0-4728 GCA_035488195.1 Candidatus Elarobacter sp.
TCTGCGGACGGACAGTCGAGTCTATTCGACGTCGCAGGGCGGGTGGCCGCATGCGCACGTCATCTCCATCTCCTCGTCGGTCGAGTCGCGCTGCTCGCAGATCTCGCTGCAGTACGCCGCGCCTTCGATCCCGCCGGTGACGGTGCAGTTGCACTCCTGGTACTCGCAGGGCTGGGTGTAGGTGTTCATGTCCCCTAGTGTACCGCGCGAGGGCTCCGCTCAGTACCCGAACGACGAGGTGGAGAGGCTTTGCGGGATGATCGACCCGAGCGAGGTCTGGCCGATCCCGAAGTTCAGCGCGTGCGAGGGGAACGCCAGCAGGTCGACGCTGGCCGTCACCTGCTTGAGATCCTCATTGTATGCGAGCCGGATCTCGTAGCAGTTCCCGACGATGTGCCGGTAGTAGATGTTCTTGCTCTCGAACCGCGCGTGGTTGCGCCAGTCGATGAACGTCGAGACCTGCAGATCGCTCTGGTAGCCGAACGGGGTCGCGAGCTGCACGCTGGTGCGGTCGAACCCGTTCCCGGGCCCCGGCGTGAAGTTGCCGCCGAGCGCGAGCGAGGAGCGCGGTGAGGGCCGCGAGGTGATCTGGTACCCGACCGACTGCGCCTGCCGGTTGAAGAACGTCGACGCCGTCAGCGAGACGGTGTAGATGTCGCTGTTGAAGACGCGCAGGTTGTCGCTCGCCTCTTTCGAGCCCTGACCGACGACGTCGAGCGACTTGAACGGCTCGGCGAACGGCCCGTTCACGTGCGACTCGTCGTACGTGATCGTGTTCACCAGGTGGTTCCACAGCGAGGTCGTGAGCGTCGCGTGCTGCCCGATCTGCGCCTTCAAGTCGCCGGTGCCGTACGCGTCCTGCTGCACGGTGACGTTCGCCGACAGATCGCTGTCGAGGAAGTGCGCGAGCGCCGGCCCGAGCGACAGCCGCGCCTCGCCCTTCGAGGTCGTCAGGCCCAGCTTGTCGAGGCTCGGCTGCGCCTGCGGATCGCCGTAGATTCCGAGCGTGTACTGCGCGGTGACCGGCAGCCATTTCAATCGAGGGAAGAGCGGGTCGTGCGGGCGGATCGTCAGCTCCGGCTCGCGCTGGAGATAGCTCGGCGTCGTCGTGTCCTCGCGGTCGTACACGAGGTCGTAGTCGTACGAGCGGCCCTGGAAGTGCGTCTGCGTCTCGAAGTGCAGCGCCGAGGTGATCGGGTAGCCGATGCTCGCGCTGCGCGTGAGCGAGAAGGTGAAGTCGTTCGAGAGCCGGGTCGAGAACGCGCGGTGATCGGTGAACCCGTAGTCGTTCGACGACGAGAGCGACCCGGTCGAGCTGCGGTGGAAGCTGTAGTTCTGCGCGTCGCCGCGCTCGTTGCCGTGGCTGATCGCCGCCGCCAGATCGTACTGCGGCGGCAGCGAGACCAGCGGCCCGTAGTTCCCGGTATAGTTCAGGTTGAACTTCCCGCGCAGCGAGCGCGAGAACGCCTCCTCGTCGTCGACCGTCAGGTTGTTGCTGTTGCTGCCGTCGACTTTGTTCTTCATCCGGAAGAAGTTCACGTCGGTCTTCCGCCGCCCGTCCTTGCGCACCAGCGTCCCGACGTAGCCGAGACCGAGCCCGATCTTCGTGTACTCCTCGACGCGGTAGTAGCCGTAGTAGTAGTCGCTCGGCGAGAACCCGATCCGCGCCTTGACCCAGAACCCTTCGGTCGACGAGTACCCGACCAGCGGGATGAAGCCGGGCTGGCGGCGCGTCCCCGGCTCGTCGTGCCGCAGCGAGATCACCACCACCGGCAGGTAGAAGATCGCGAGCGCGCCGAGGAACAGCACCGCGGAGCGCGCGACGGCCTTGTCGCCCGGATAGACGTCGAGCGTCTTCGACTCCATATGATAGCCGCCGCGCGGGTTCTCGCAGGTCGTGATGTTCGCGCGCTCGACGTGCGTGACGCCGTTGCGGTCGGTGACCATCGTCGTCCCGGAGAAGTGCAGCTTCCCGGTCTCGACGCCTTGCGTCGACTCGCCGCGGCCGCGGATCAGCGTCGCCTTCTGCGTCGCCTGGTCGAACCGCACCGTGTCGGCGTACAGCGTCGTGTCGCCGGCGCGGTTCCTCACGAACGTGTTGCCGGTGACGTCGATGTAGCGCGTCCCGTCGTAGTGCGCGTGGTCGCCGCCCAGCACGCCGTCCTGGTAGAACACGTTGACGTGCCCGTCCATGTCGTACGGCGCGCCGGGCTTGTTCTCGCCGGTCAGCTTGTCGCCGAGGATCGCGTACGAGTTCGGGTCGAGCACCTCGCCCTGCGGCGCCGCCGACGGCGAGGGCGACGGCGAGGCGACGATCGGCCCCGAGCTCGGCGTCGCCAGCGGGATCGGCGAGCTCGACGGCGGGACCGTCTCCGGCGTGATGATCACCGGCCCCGGCGAGCCGCTCGGCGCCGGGCTCGCCGTCGGGACGGGCGGCGGCGTGACGGTCCCCGGCGAGGGCGAGGGCTTCGGCGGGACGAGGATCTGCGGCCCGTTCGGCGCGACCGGCGGCGGCGCGTACGGGACCGGCGTCGGCGACCCCGACGCGGACGGCGAGGGCTCCGGCGCCGGCGACTGCGCTTGCGCGACCTCCTCGTCGCGCGCGTCCTGCGTCACCGCCTGCGCGCGCGCCGTCGCGGACCGGGCGCGCAGCACCGTCGCCTGGACGCGTGCCGCCGCGGCCGGAACGTGCTCGGCGGCGGCCGCGGCCGACGTAGGCGCCGCGGCGCAGCGCGTCAGCAGCTCGACCGCGCGCGCGGCGTCGTCCTCGTTGGCGGCGTCGACCGTCATCGGCGGCGGGATCGAGCACAGCGCGAACGAGAGCGCGACGCACGTCACGCCCAGGTTCCGCAGCAGCGCTCTCATCGGTTCTCGCGCCAGATCAGCACGCCCGCGGCCGCGCCGGTGACGACGTTCGGCAACCAGGCGGCGAAGGTCGGATCGATCGCGCCGTTCTTCCCGAACGCGGTGGCGAGCGCGAAGATCGCGTAGTAGCCGAAGAACCCGACGATCGAGAGGACGACGCCGAGCGTGCGGCCGTGCTTGCCGAAGCGCACCGCGAGCGGGAGCGAGAGCAGCACCGCGATGAACGCCGCGAACGGGTACGAGTACTTCGTCGCGAGCGTCACCTCTTGACCCGCCAGATCCGTCCCGCCCTGACCGGTCTGCTTGCGGAACTTGATCTGCTGCGCGAGCTGCTTGCTGTTCATCGTCCAGGTGTCGTTCATCGCGCTGCTCAGGAAGTTCTGGCCGTTGTCGCCCATCGGCAGCGAGATGCGCAGCTCGTTCGCCGTGACGTCGACCGCGCTGATCTGCCCGTCGCCGTTGATCGTCGTCTGCACGGCCTTCTCGAGCACGATGTCGGTCCCGTCGATCCGCGCGCGCTTCGCGGTGAGGATCTTCACGAACGGAACGGTGCGCGCCGGCTGGTAGATCTGCACGTTCTGCATCATCCGCCCGTCGGACGAGACCGACTGGATGTAGAACGTGTTCCCGGTCGCCGGGTCCATGCGGAAGATGTTGGGCTCGATCGGGAGCGTCTGCGAGCGGTAGAGGATCTGGTAGAAGCTGCGCGTCGAGAGCTCGGTCGCGACCGGCGCGATGTTCTCGTTGATCAGGAACGAGACGATCGCGACGGCGATCCCGGCGAGCATCGGCAGCCGGACGATCCGGAAGAACGAGATCCCCGAGGTGCGCATCGCGCTGATCTCGTTGTCCGCCGCGAGCCGCCCGAACCCGAGCAGCGTCCCGAACAGGCACGCGAACGGGAACGCGAGCGGCGTCGCCTGCGGCATGCGGAACACGAGGAACCGCAGCACGAGGAAGAACGGCGCGCCCTTGTTGACGAGGTAGTCGGCGGCCAGCACGAAGATGTTGGCGAACCAGAACAGGAAGAACGCGGCGAGCGCGAACGCGAACGGTCCGGCGACCTCGCGCAGCACGTAGCCGTCGAGGATGCGGAGCCGCGGGTACCAGGGCTTGTGCGCGCGCGCGAACGTCGGCGTGCCGACGCCGGGGTACGTCGTCATCGGCTCAGCGGATGCCGGCGACGACGCGGTCGACGTAGGCGCGGGTCTCGGCATACGGCGGGATGCCGTGGGCCGCATCGACCGCACCCGGTCCCGCGTTGTACGCGGCGACCGCGAGCCGGACGTTGCCTTTATACCGTTTCAGCAGGTCGCGAAGGTACCGTGTTCCGCCGTCGACGTTCTGGTAGGGGTCGAACGGGTTGCCGACCCCGTACATCGAGGCCGTGCCGGGCATCAGTTGCATCAGTCCCTGGGCGCCGACGCGCGAGACGGCGCTGGGATCGCCGTGCGACTCCGCATCGATCACCGAAGCAACGAGCTTCGGGTCCACCGCGTTCGCCGACGCGTAGGTCCGCACGATGTTCTGCAACTGCGCGGCCGGCATCGCGTGCGGCCCGCCGCCGGGCATGAAGCCGCCGCCGCTGCAGCCGGCAAGGCCTGCGAACGCGAGGGCAACACTGAGCCAAAGGGCGCGCGAGGACACGTCAGCCATCGGATTCGCCGATCCTCTCGGGCGGCCTTGCCATATCCCCGTGATCGGGCGCCCACCATACCGAAACAGTACGGAGCAGCCTCTCTGGCCGCGCAACGTCCGCGCCGGCGCGGTGTACTAAGTCGTACGCGGGGTGCAATGCGGGTACCGTAATCTCCAGGAGGCACTGGAAACGCCTACCAGTGCAAGGGGACGAAGGGCCGGTGG